>DOIS01000306.1 GCA_003511785.1 Paracoccaceae bacterium | reverse complement strand
GTGGCGCTGGCCATGGCGCTGGACCGGCCCGGGTGGGTGGGCGCGCTGGCGCTGATCTGCCCCGCGACCCAGCTCCAGACCGAGACGCCCGAGGCGTTTCGTGGCCTGTTGATTCGAACGGGCTGGCTGCGCCGGGCGGTGGCGCACACGGTGGCCGTGCCGCTGGCGGCGGCCACGGCGCGCAAGGTGCTGGAGATGGTGTTCCGCCCCGACCCGGTGCCGGAAAATTTCATCATCCGGGGTGGCGGCGCGCTGGGCCTGCGGCCCAAGGCGTTCATCACCGCGTCCGAGGACATTCTCGCGCTGCAAGCGGCGGCGCCCGGGCTGGCCGCACGCTATGGCGAAGACCTGAAGGCCCCGGGCGGGGTGCTTTATGGTGGTGCCGACGCGATCCTGTCGCCCTCGGCCCATGGCCGCACGATGCAGCCGCACGGGTTGACCTTCGAGGCGGTGGAGGGCGCGGGCCACATGCTGCCCGTCTCCGCCCCCGACGCCTGTGCTGCCTTCATCCGCCGCATCGCCGCCCAAGCCGGGCAGGGCGGCTGAGGTTCAGCCGTCCTTGCCCACGTTCTCGGCGAAGGCTTTCTCGAAGGCGGCCTGCTTGTCCGGCCCCGCCTCGGTCTGGTGCTGCGCCTTCCACTGGTCATAGGGCATGCCGTAGTAATATTCGCGCGCCTCGTCCTTGCTCATCTCGACCCCGCGCTCGGCGGCGGCCTCCTGCACCCAGCGGGACAGGCAGTTGCGGCAGAACCCGGCCAGGTTCATCAGGTCGATATTCTGTACGTCCTGCCGGTCCTCCATCAGATGCTGCTGCAAGCGCCGGAAGGCGGCGGCCTGAAGTTCGATCTCGGTCTGACGGTCCATCTGGTCTCTCCCTTGTCCGTTTCCTGCAAGATAGGCGATTATGCGGGAATGTCGCCCCCCTCTCGCGCCCGCCTGCGTGCTTCTTCTCGTTGAAAAATACCCGCGGGGGTCTGGGGCAGAGCCCCCAGCACGTGAAAGGACAGGCGCGCAGCGCGCCGATGGATCACAGCCCCGACTGCTCCAGCGCGCGGGTCAGGATCGGGGCCAGCCGCTCGGCCCAGGCGCGCTGCTGGTCGTGGTCGGCGATCAGGTCGTTGCGGATCTCGATCAGCACGTTGGGCCGCCCGGTGGAAAGCCCGTGACGGTCGATGGAATCGCCGGGCAAGTGGCCGGTATAGGGCTGGTTCTCGCCGATCACGAGATCGCCCTCCGCCCGCAGAAGGTCGATCAGCGGTCGCGCCAGCCGGGCGTCGGGCCCGTAGAGCACCGCCACGTGCCAAGGCCGCGGAGCGTGGCCGCGCAACTGGCGGGTAAAGGAGTGCATCGCCAGGATCACCGCGTGCGGCAGTGCCGCGAGGCGCCCCAGTTCGGCGTGATAGGGGCGGTGATAGGCCGCCAGGCGCCGTTCGCGCTCCTCGGGGCCGGCGTGGCGGTTGGCGGGAATGACCGTGCCGTCATAGAGCTTCATCAGCAGCGTGGGGTCGTCCTCGCCCCGGTTCGGGTCGATCACCAGCCGCGAGAAGTTCGAGGCCACCACCGGCCCGTCCAGTAGCACGCCCAGATGTTGCGCCACGCCATAGGCGCCCACGTCATAGGCGATGTGGCGCTCCATCTCGGGCCGGGGCAGGCCCAGATCGCCGCCGTTCACCTCGGAGGGCACGGTGTTCGTGGCGTGGTCGCAGGTAATCAGCCAGCGGCCCGGACGGGTCTCGCCATGCAGGAAGACGGGGGTGTATGTCATGTGCTCGTTATCTCTCTGCCGCAGGTTCTAGGCGGTTTGCGCGCGACAGGAAAGCCCGTCTCGGCAGGGGCGCCGCGTGCCGGGCAAAACCGGGCGGGCCTGTTGCCGGTGCCGGGGAATTGGCCCATAACCGGGCGAAACCAGTATCGGCGGAGGCGGTCAGACCCGGGCTCCGCGCGCGAAAAGGAGGCCCCATGCGGCGCCTGAGAAACGTCAAGATCGTGGCCACGCTTGGCCCGGCCTCGGAAAGCTACGACATGATCCGGGCGCTGTTCGAGGCGGGCGCGGATGTCTTTCGCCTGAACATGAGCCATGGCACCCACGACGAGATCCGCGAGAAACACCGGATCATCCGGCAGGTCGAGAAGGACCTCGACACGCCGATTGCCATCCTGGCGGACTTGCAAGGGCCGAAGCTGCGCGTGGGCGCGTTCAAGGACGGCACGGCCGAGTTGGAGGAGGGCGGCAGCTTCCGGCTCGACCTGGACCCGGCCGAGGGCGACGCCACCCGCGTGTGCCTGCCCCATCCCGAGATATTCGAGTCGCTGGCCATGGGCGCCGCGCTTCTGGTGAACGACGGCAAGATCCGGCTCAAGGTCGAGGATTTCGGCGCGGATTACGCGGACTGCACCGTGGTGACGGGGGGCACGATCTCGAACCGCAAGGGGGTGAACGTGCCCGATGTGGTGCTGCCGCTGGCGGCGCTGAGCGAGAAGGACCGCGGCGATCTGGAGTTTGCCTGCGCGCTGGGCGTGGACTGGCTGGCGCTGTCCTTCGTGCAGCGGCCCGAGGATGTGGCCGAGGCGCGCCACCTGGCCGACGGGCGCGCGGCGATCCTGTCCAAGATCGAGAAGCCCGCCGCGGTGGAGCGGTTCGACGAGATCCTCGAAGTCTCGGACGGGATCATGGTGGCCCGCGGCGATCTGGGCGTGGAACTGCCGGTGCAGGCCGTGCCGCCGATCCAGAAGCGCCTGGTGCGCAAGTGCCGGTCGGCGGCCAAGCCGGTGATCGTGGCCACCCAGATGCTGGAGAGCATGATTGACAGCCCGATGCCCACCCGGGCCGAAGTCTCGGATGTGGCGACCGCGATCTACGAGGGCACCGACGCGATCATGCTGAGTGCCGAATCGGCAGCCGGGCACTACCCGGTCGAGGCGGTGCAGACCATGGACAAAGTCGCCATCGAGGTCGAGAGCGACGTTAACTATCCCGCGATCATCGCGGGCCAGCGGGGCGGGCGGGCCTCGGGGATCAACGACGCCATCGTCGCCGCCGCGCGCGAGATCGCCGAGACCACAGACATCAAGGCGATCTGCTGTTTCACCCAATCTGGAACCACTGCGCTGTTGACCGCGCGGGAGCGGCCCGGCGTGCCGATCATCGCCATGACCAGCCTGCGCGGCACCGCGCGGCGGCTCTGCCTGAGCTGGGGCTGCACCTGTGTGATGACGGGTGAGCTGGAGCGGTTCAAGAGCGCGGTGGTCAACGCCGCCCGTGCGGCACGGGCCAAGGGGTTCGCGACGGAAACCGACCAGATCGTCGTGACCGCGGGGGTGCCGTTCAACATTCCGGGCACCACCAACATCCTGCGCGTGGCACCCTGCGACGAGCGCCTGATCTACCGCACCGACCCGGGCTGACGGGCGGCTCTTCAGCCTTCACGGGCTTCGGCGCGGGGAAACGCGCAAGGGATTGGTGGGCATCGCGGGCGAGATGATCGAAAAGCGTTGGTTCGCGCCCACTCCTGGCCTAGGTTGCGGGACCTGATTGCGGAGATGGCGATGGACACAGACTTGGCCTTGATCCTGGGCATCCTTCTGCTCTGCCTGGCGATCCCCTCGATCCTGTCGGCGGTCAGCGACCGGCGCAGGCCTCGCCTGGGCGTGGGTCTCGTGCTGGGCGGCGGGGCGCTCGTTTTGTGGGCCGGGCTGACCCATCCCGGCGGCTATGCGCCTTCGGACGTGCCGGACGTGTTCCTGCATGTGCTGGACCGCTTCATCCCCTAGGCGCGCTCCGGCGCCATCCGGAAATCGTGCGCGTCCCCCTTGCCAAGCCGTCCCGCGTTGCGTAAAGGGCGGTTTCGTTCGCGCGGCCGGCTTGAGAGGCATGCCGAGTCGCGTATCCAACCGCACCGATCAGGAGACGGAAATGCCCAAGATGAAGACGAAGGCAAGCGCCAAGAAGCGCTTCAAGGTCACGGCGACCGGCAAGGTTCTCGCCGGTCAGGCCGGCAAGCGCCACGGCATGATCAAACGGACCAAGAAATTCATTCGCGACGCGCGCGGCACCACTACCCTGTCCGCCCCGGACGCCAAGATCGTCAAGGGCTTCATGCCCTACGACCGCTAAAAGGAGGTCTGATCCATGTCCCGAGTCAAAGGTGGAACCACGACCCACGCCCGCCACAAGAAGGTCATCAAGGCCGCGAAGGGCTATTACGGCCGCCGCAAGAACACCTTCAAGGTGGCGACCCAGGCCGTCGACAAGGCCAACCAGTATGCCACGCGCGACCGCAAGAATCGCAAGCGCAACTTCCGCGCCCTGTGGATCCAGCGGATCAACGCCGCCGTGCGCGCCCATGACGAGGCGCTGACCTATTCGCGCTTCATCAACGGGCTGACGCTCGCCGGCATCGAGGTGGACCGCAAGGTGCTGGCCGATCTCGCCGTGCACGAGCCCGATGCCTTCGGCGCCATTGTCGAGAAGGCCAAGGGCGCGTTGGCCGCCTGACCCCCGCGCAAGACAAGACAGTGAAATGATCGCGACGCCGCCCTTTCGGGCGGCGTTTCATTTTGTCTTCAACCCGAAGAGCTGCGCGCGCAGCGCCGCGCGTCGGTCCCGCAGTGCCCGGGCCTTGCCGGAATTGCGGCGCATCCAGTTCCAGGCCCGGCCGGTGCGTGCGGCGCGGTGCAGCCGGTCGAGGAAACGCAAGGCCATCAGTCCCGACAGCGGCGCCGCCAGCAAGACCGCCAGCGCGGCCCATCCGGCCTCCGCGCCGCCCAGCGACCACCAGAGCGCCCCCACCGCCCCGGCCTGGAGCAGCCAGCAGGCGGGAAAGATCGGCACCCCGGTGAAGGTCGCCCAACTGGCGCGCTTGTCCGGCTCGGCGCTGCTGCGCCCGATGGCCCGGGTGATCAGCCAGGGCGCCGCGTTTAGCGCCAATCCGGCCACCCCCGGCAGGACCAGCGCGGCGAGCGCCAACGCGCCGGTCAGACCGGCGCCCAGCGTCCGGCCGTGGGGGAAGCGCGCGGCGATATCGGCATCGCGCAGCTTGGCGCGGCTCAACTCGGCCTCGTAGGCGTCGAGCGCGTCCGAAAGTGCGGCGGTCTCGACCTGATCCAGTTGGTCAAACGCCGTCAGCAAGGCCAGTTGCCGGGCGCGAAGCGCAGGCAGGGGCGCGTCGGTGGGCAGCGCGGTCTCCGGCCGCGCCAGGATCTCCGCGGCGCGTGCAATCCGCCGCGCCTGTGCCCGGTCGGCGAAATCCGGAAGGAGGGCGCGCAGCCCGGTCTGAATGCGATCCGACAACGCCCGCACCGCCACCGCCCGATCCTTGCCCGTGCCGGCGGCAAAGCGCGCCCGCGCCGCGCCGGTCTCCAGCGGTGCGCCGACATGGATCAACAGGCGCGAGCGGAAACGGGTCTTGGCCTCGTAGATCAGCGCCACGGGCACCACCGCGAGGTTCAGCGGCCCGCGCGCCCGTTCAGCCTCGAGGATCAGCCGCGCGGTGCCCGATTTCAGCGGACGCAGGCCGGGCTCGTTATGGCTGACGCCTTCGGGAAACAGGGCCAGCATCCCGCCGGCCTCCAGCAGGTCGTAGGCGCTGGCAAAGCTCTCCTGGTTGCGGCGCGCGGCGTCCGAGGTCTCGGCCTGGCGATAGACCGGGATCACCCCGGCCGCGTTCAACAGCGGCGCCACCGGGCGCACGTTCCAGACGATTGAGGCGACCATCAGGCGCGGCATCCGGGGCAGGTAGCTACCGATCACCCCCCCATCGGTGAGCGAGTTGCCATGGTTCGCGACCACGACCACCGGCCCTGTCTCGGGCAGGTTCGCGGCTCCGGTGATCACGATCTCGCGGAAATAGACCGAGAAACTCAGCCGCCCCAGCGCCCGCAGCGCCGCATCCATGCGGGGCCGGGCGGGCGCGCCGGCACGCGGCTCGGGGCGGAGGAGGGGCATGGGCGGGACGATCTCTCTGCGGTGGCGTCCGGGCGGTATAGGCAGCGCGCCCGCCCGCGCCACCCCCCCGGGGCTGGCCTAGCCACGCAGCGGGCGTTGCAGCAGGGCCGCCCCCGCTCCGCAGGCCAGCACCAGCGCCGCCGCCAGGAGCCCCGCGCCGATATCGCCGGTGGCGTCGCCCAGGTGGCCCGCCGCCCAGGGGCCGACGGTCTGGGCCACGGCAAAGACTACGGTGAACAGGCTGATGGCGCGGCCCCAGGCCTCTGCCGGCAGGTTGTGGCGGGCGAAATTCGTGACCGCGCCGGGCGCCATGAACACCGACAGCCCGAAGATCGCCGCCGAGACCGGGGCGGCCAGCGGCCCGGCCCACAGAACCGGCAAGGCCGAGCCCGCCGCGATGCAGGCCAGGATCAGCGCGAGCGGCAGGCCACCCCTGAACCGCGCGAAGACAGGGCGCCAGACGAAGGGCGAGACGCAGAGGCACAGCCCCAGCAGCACCCAGGTGCCCGCGATGCCTGGCGCTCCTGCGCCCTGCTCGGTCATCCAGGCCGACAGGAAGGTGAGATAAACGATATACCCCAGCCCGAAGGCGCCATAGCCCGCGATCTCGGGCAGCATGGCGTGCAGCGGCAGCGGCGCGCGGGGCGGTGGTGCGGCCTGGCGCGGCGGGCGCAGGCTCATCGCCGCCCACAGGCCCAGCGGCAGGATATAGAAGGCTCGCCCCGCCCACGAGGGTCCAGCCATGCGGCCAGGCGCCGGGGCCGAAGCGGTCGAGCATCAGCGGCAGCGCGCCCCCGGCCAGAACGATGCCCAGGCCCCCGCCGAAGCCGAACAGCAGCGCGATGGAGAGCGCGTTGCGCCGGGGGCTGTCGGGAAAGAGTTGCGCGGCCAGCGCGCCGACGGTGGAAAAGGACAGCGCCCCGAACACCCCCGCGAGGATGCGCCAGAGCGACCGCCACCAGAGCGCCGGGTCCCAAGCCGTGGCCAGCAGAGCGAGCGCGGTGGTCACAAGCCCGAAGGCAAACAGGCGCGACGGGCTGATGCGCGAGATCAGCACCATGGTCAGCACAGCTCCGGCGATATAGCCCGGCGCGTTCGCCGTGTTGAGCCAGCCCGCCTGTGCATAGCTCCAGCCCAGTTCGCATTTCATCGCGGGCAGCAGCAGCCCATAGGCGAAGCGCGCGAACCCGTTGGTGACGGTCACGCCCAGGCAGAGGCCCAGCAGGATCAGCCATTGCCGCGCCGGAGGGCTCATGCGTCTGGCGTCCCGGCCGGGCGGAGAGGGTGTGCGGTTTTGATGTCGGTCATGGCCTCGGTCCGTTGCGCCGCGCCACGCTATCGCCACGGCAAAGGATATGTCCACCGCTGGCCGGAGGCGTCTTTCCTTGTGCCGGAATGCGCCGGTGCCGCCTGATCGGACAGGGGTGCCGGAAGTTTGGTCAGCGATTGCCCGGATCGACGCGAACCGTCCCGAAGCTTCGCCGCAGGCTTGACCGAGTCGGCAAACTTTGCAAAAGCTCCATAAAACAAAATAAAATCTCAAATATCGAGACAAACAGCAGAGAGGAGACGACAAAATGAACAGATTTCTGACAGGGCTGGTCGGGTCGGCGGCGCTGCTTGGCGGCGTGCTGATGTACGGCGTGGTATCGGCGCAGGAGTACCAGTGGCGCATCCAGAGCAACCTGAACGCAGGCGAGCCGGGCTATGTCGCGTTGGAAGAGAAGTTCGCGCAGTTGGCCACCGACATGTCCGGCGGTCGGATCGCATTCGAGGTCTATCCGGTGGGCGCCCTGTTCCCGATCGCCGACGGGCTCGAGGCGGTATCGGCCGGCGTGACCGAGATGGCGGTGCTGACGGGCGGCTACTATGCCGGCAAGATGGGACCGATCGCCAGCCTGGAAAGCGGCGTGCCGGGCTCGCTGCGCACCCCGACCGAGCGGTTCAACTTCTTCTACAAGTGCGGTTTCCTCGACCTGGCGCGCGAGGCCTATGGCGCGCAGGGCGTCTATTACTTCGGCCCGCAGCTCAGCCCGCCCTGGGACATCATGTCGACCAAGCCGATCACCTCGAAGGCCGATTTCGACGGGCTGAAGATCCGCTCCTTCGGGCTGGAGGCCGACTGGTACGAAAAGATGGGCGCGAGCCCCGTCTTTATGGGCGGGGGCGAGATCTATACCGCGCTGGCCACCGGCGTGGTCGATGCCGCGCGCTGGGCGAGCCCCTCGGGCAACATGAACAATTCGTTCCACGAGGTCGCGAAATACTACGTGCAGCCCTCGCCGATGCCGGTCCCCAACAACTTCTTCGCGGTGAACCAGGCCGCCTGGGACGGGCTGCCCGACGATCTCAAGGCGATCCTGAACGAGGCGGCGGTCGCCTCCTCGCTGGACTACATCATGCGCAGCATGAACAATGACGCGCGCGCCATGCAGGAGATGCAGGAAGCGGGCGTCGAGGTCAGCACCATTCCCGACGGGGAATGGGCGGCGATGGAGGCCGAGGCCCGCGAGCTGTGGCAGGCCTATGCCGAAGAGGGCGACCTGGCCGCGCGCGGGGTCGAGATGCTCAACGCCTTCCTGGCCGATCTGGGCCGCACCGAGTAACCTCGGCAGGCCCGCGCCGACGTTCCGGCGCGGGCCGTTTTCTTGTCCCGTCGGGGGCCATATGCTGGACACCGCGATCACGGCGCTCGACCGTGTCATCACCACGCTGGGGCGGGCCGTGGCCCTGCTGGTCCTGGTCATCATCGCAGTCATGATCTTCGAGATGGTCTCGCGCGGCGTGTTCGGGCGATCCGCCGCCTGGGCGGGCGATGTCAGCGCCTGGCTTCTGGTCGCCTTCATCTTCCTAGGCGGACCCTGGGCGCTGGCGCGTGGCAAGTTCGTCCGGGTCGATGCCCTGCACGAGCATTTCCGGCCGATGACCAAGGCGATCATCGACAGCACGGTGTCCACGCTTCTGTTTGCCGTGTTCGCGGCCGCGCTCTTGAAGCTGGGCGGCGAATTCGCGTTGAAATCCTTTGCCATGGGCGAACGTTCCGCCACCGGAAGCTGGAACGGCCCGGTCTGGCTGGCCAAGGCGATGATGCCGCTGGGCACCGGCTTTCTTGTGCTGGCTTGGCTCTTGCACCTGCTGCGCCTGTGGCGCGACGCGCTGCGGCCCGGGGAGGCCGGGGATGCCTGATCCGGTCCTGACCACGTCGCTTCTCTTCGCGGGCATGGCGCTGTTTCTGGCGCTGGGCGTGCCCATCGCCATTGCCCTGGGCGGGCTCTCCATCGGCATGATCTACCTGTTCTGGAGCCCGATGGCCCTGAACATGGTGCCGATCAAGGCCTTCTCGACGGCGTCGAGCTTCGAGTACCTTGCGATCCCGCTCTTCATCTTCATGGCGGCGATGCTGCAACGGGCGCGGGTGGCCGACGATCTCTACGACACGATGCAAACCTTCTTCGGCGGGTTGCGCGGCGGTCTTGCGGTGGGCACCATCGTGATCTGCACGCTATTCGCGGCGATGGCCGGGATCAGCGGGGCGGCAACCATCTCGATGGGCATGATCGCGATCCCCTCGATGCTGTCGCGCGGCTATGGGAAGGATATCACCTTGGGCGCCATCGCCGCCGGCGGGTCGCTGGGCATCCTCATCCCGCCCTCGGTGACGATGATCGTCTACGGGATCGTGGCCAATACCTCGATCGGCAAGCTCTATGCCGGCGGGCTGATGCCGGGGCTGGTGATCGCGGCGCTGTTCTGCGCCTACCTGATGCTGCGCGGCTGGTTGCAGCCCGAGATCAGCGGCGGCGAAACCCTGCAACGCTACGGCTGGCGCGAGAAGCTGGCCAGCCTGCGGGGGCTGGTGCTGCCGCTCGTGCTGATCGTGGCGGTGATGGGCTCGATCCTGACCGGTATCGCCAGCGTGTCCGAGGCAAGCGCGGTGGGCGCGGCCGGCGCCATTCCCTGCGCGGTGATCCTGCGGCGCTGCACCTGGGCGATGTTGCGCGAGGCGTCCGAGGACACGCTGCATCTCAGCTGCATGATCTTCTGGATCATCATCGGCGCCACGGCGATGTCCACATTCTATACCGCCATGGGCGCCTCGCGCCTGATCGAGGGTCTGGTTCTGGGGCTGGAGATCAACCGCTGGATCATCCTCATTGCCATGCTGAGCATCCTGTTCGTGATGGGCATGTTGCTGGACACGGTGGGGATCATCATGATCACGGTGCCGATCTTCGTGCCCATCGTGGTCGCGCTCGGCTTCGATCCGGTATGGTTCGGCATCCTGTTCATCATCATGATGGAGATCGGGTTTCTCACCCCGCCCTTCGGATACAACCTGTTCTATCTGCGCGGCGTGGCGCCGCCGAGCATCCGCATGACCGACATCTATCGATCGGTGGTGCCCTTCATCCTGCTGATGCTGGTGGCGGTCGTCCTGTGCATGGTCGCGCCGGGGATCGTGATGTGGCTGCCCGACCGCCTGTTCTGACGCTTTCGGGACCGGGCGGCGGGCGCCGCTCAGGCCCGTTCGAGCGTGGCCAGCATCGCCCCCAGAGCGTCGGCCGCCTGCCGGGTCGGCGCGATCCAGTGGGCGTGGTCTCGCCGTTCGAGCCGCGTGACCGGGCCGGTGACGCCCACCGCGTGGATCACACCGATGGAGTCCACGTGAACCGGGCAGGCGAAGGCCAGGATGTTCTCGTCGATCTCGCGGTCGCAGATGGCGCAGCCGGTTTCGCGGATGCGGGCGAACTCGGCAGTGACCTCGGCCACGTCGGTCTTGGTCCGCGAGGTCAGCGGCTCGAGCGGCGGGTGCAGGAAGCGGCGCACCGTGGCGTCGTCCTGGAAGGCGAGGATGGCCTTGGCCGAGGCCGCCGCGTGGGCGGGCAGCAACTCGCCCGGCAGAACGTGCAGACGGTGCCCCTGGTCGGGGGCCGAACGCGCGATGGAGCGGATGCTGTCATGGTCCATGCGCACGACATAGCAGGTCTCGCCCAGCTCGGCCGCGAGGCGGTCGGCCGTCATCTGGGCAAAGGCGATCTCCTTTTCGGGCTCGATGCAGAGTTGGAGGATGCGGCGCATGTAAGGGCCAATGCGGAATTTCTTGTACCAGGTCTCGTCGCTGACCAGCACGCCAAGCTCCTGGAGGGCCTTGACCAGCCGGTGTGCCGAGGGTTTGGGCAAATTGGCGATCTGGCTGATCTCGGCCAGCGTCAGCCCCTCGCGCGAGGCCGCGACGATCTCGATGATCTGGAAATAGCGCTCGATCGGACGGGGACTCTGCGCGGACACGGGGGGTCACTCCTTCGGGGTCTGGACGTTCGCCCGTTATGGGGCGGAACGCCCCGAAGGCACAAGCCGCCGAGGCGGCGAAAGCCGGGTTGACAAACAGGGGTCCAGCTTTTCATATTATCAATAAACGAGAAATAGTTTCGTAAAACGAAACTGCAAGCCCGGGAGGTGACATGACGATCAGCGTAGGCGTGGATGTCGGGGGAACCTTTACCGATTTCCTGATGCTGGACTCCGAGACGGGCACCTTTGCCACGGCCAAGGTGCCGACCACGGTGAACGATCGCGCCGAGGGGTTCCTTCAGGGTCTGGCCGAGCTGGGCGTCTCGCCGGACCGTGTCGGCTGGCTGGTGCATGGCACAACGGCGGGCACCAATGCCGTGCTCGAACGCAACGGCGCGCGCTGCGGTCTCATCACCACGCAGGGCTTTGGCGACGTGCTCGAGCTGGGGCGGCGCACCCGGCCCAACGCCTATGGGCTGTCGGGCAATTTCGAGCCGCTGATCGAGCGCCGGTTCCGCCGCGAGGTGACCGAGCGGGTCGATGCGCAGGGGCGC
>DOIS01000310.1 GCA_003511785.1 Paracoccaceae bacterium | reverse complement strand
GCGAAAGCGCCCGCGTTTTGCCGAAAGCAAACCTTCGGTTCGTCTGTCCAAAGGCAAACCTTCGGTTTGACGGGAGCGGGCGGGCGCTGCCCGGCGTGAACGCCGGGCGGACCGCTTGATCGATGATCCGAGGAGTTTTTGGGGGGAACAAAGTGTGAATCCCATTGTTTTTAAAGGCTTGTTCCCCGCTGCCCCCCCAGCAATCCGAACGGCTGGGGGCGGTGGGTTGCAAACCCACCCTACGCCATGGCCGCGTGTTGGGCGTTTGGAGCTCGAGTCGCAAACTGTCCGGCGGACAGGGCGGAGGGCGGGAGGCGACGCGGTGCGCGCCGCCTCGCCCGCGGCCGGGCTCGGGGCGCCCGGGCGGTGCGATAAGCCCAGTGTCGCGCCGCCGCGCGCGCCCGGCCGGTGCCTCACCCCTCAGGGGCGCAGATAGGCATAGCCGTCATATTGCAGTTCCATCAGCCGCACCGCGCCCGAGGGCGCCTCCTCGGCCTCGGAGACCAGCGGCACGTCGGTCTGCGCCTTCTGCTGCATCGCCTGCACCGTGTTCAGGCAGGCCGAGAAGCGGATGTTGTCCATCTCCAGCGCCATGGTCGAGATCCGGTCCTTCACCGGCGAGGTGTCCTGGCGCAGCATGTGCACGCCCGGCCCGCAGGCGACGATCTCGATCACCACCTCGCGGCCCTGGCCCTGGTAGTGCCGGGCGATGTTGGCGGCGTTGTTCAGCGCCATGTTCATGGTCTGGACGTTGTCCTCGTCCACATGGATCGCCACCTTGGCGGCGGGCTCGGCCCAGGCCAGCGTGGCCGAGAGGGCGAGGGCGGCGGCCAGTCCGGCCGCGCGGGTCATGGTCCGCATGGGTCATCTCCTCCGTTGCCGGACGATATGAGCTCGCCGGGCCCCGCCGGGGCAAGCCCGTTATCGCCGCGCGGCGAAGAACTCGCGCAACAGCGCCTCGGCCTCGGCCTCGCGGATGCCGCCGATCACCTCGGGGCGGTGATGCGCCTGGGAGTGTGTGAAGATACGCGCGCCATGGGCCACGCCGCCCGATTTGGGGTCCTCGGCGCCATAGACCAGACGCGCGATGCGCGCCGCGGCAATCGCCGCTGCGCACATGGCGCAGGGCTCCAGCGTGACATAGAGCGCATGGCCCGGCAGCCGTTCCGACCCGGCGGCGGCGCAGGCCGCGCGCAGGGCCAGGATCTCGGCATGGGCGGTGGGGTCGTTCAGCTCGCGCGTGCGGTTGCCGGCGCTGGCCACCACCGCGCCCGAGGGCGCCACGATCACTGCACCCACCGGCACCTCGCCGCGTCCGGCGGCGTCGCGCGCCTCGTCCAGCGCGCGGCCCATATGGGAGGTGAAGGCCATGCCCCAGATAGACCCGCATCGCGCGCTTTCGCAAGCGGCCGAAATGCTCTAGAGCCTCGGGCATGAGCGACAAGACCCCTCCCGGCGAGCGCATCGCCAAGGTGCTTTCGCGCGCGGGCCTCGCCTCGCGCCGCGAGGCCGAGCGCATGATCGAGGCCGGCCGCGTGCGCGTCAACGGCACCCGCATCGACAGCCCGGCGCTGAACGTGACCGGGGCCGACCGGATCACCGTCGATGGCCAGCCCGTGGCCGCGCCCGAGCCCGCGCGGCTCTGGCTCTATCACAAGCCGCCGGGCCTGGTGACCAGCGCGCGCGACGACAAGGGCCGCGAGACCGTGTTCGACGCGCTGCCCGAGGACATGCCCCGGGTGATGAGCGTGGGCCGGCTGGACATCAACTCCGAAGGCTTGTTGCTGCTGACCAATGACGGCGCGATCAAGCGGCGGCTGGAGCTGCCCGCGACCGGCTGGCTGCGCAAGTATCGCGTGCGCCTCAAGGGCCGGCCGCAGGATGCCGATTTCGAGCCGCTGCGCCGGGGCGTCACGCTGGAGGGCGAGCGGTTCCAGCCGATGCAGGTCACCCTCGACCGGCAGCAGGGGGCCAATGCCTGGGTGACGGTGGGGCTGCGCGAGGGCAAGAACCGCGAGATCCGCCGCGCCATGGAAGAGATCGGCTTTGCGGTGAACCGGCTGATCCGGGTCTCCTACGGGCCGTTCCAGCTGGGCAATCTCAAGCCCGGCGCGGTCGAGGAGGTGCGCCGCCGCGTGCTGCGCGACCAGCTGGGTCTGGAGGCGGATGAGATCGACCCGGCGGCGGCGCAGGCCAGGGCCAAGCCGGGCCGCCCGACCCGCGCACGGCGCAAGCGCAAACCCTGAGCCGTGCGCGCCCGGAGGCCCGGGCGCCAAGGCCGAGGGCCGCCGGGCCCGGACGTGACCCGGAACCCGTTGCCGACGGCTCGTCCCGGCAACGCTAACGATGGCCGCGTGTGATCGGCCAGGGCCAATCAATCACCGTTCTTCATCACGTGTTTTTTGGGGGGGTAAGTGGCAGCCCGTAGGGGAATCGAACCCCTCTTTCCAGGTTGAAAACCTGGCGTCCTAACCGATAGACGAACGGGCCACTGAAGTGCGTGAGCGGGTATCTAGGGAATCCCGCGGGACCGTGCAAGCGGAAATTTCGCCGCGCGCGCGGATTTTTTCCGCGCCCGCACATGCCCTTGCGTCACCCGGCCGGGGCGGCGTCGTCCACGCAAAGCTGCACAGTCGTCCGCCCCTGCCAATGGTTCAGATCGAGCCGTCCGGCGAGGTGGAACCGCGCCCCGCCATGGCCGCTCAGACGCGCGCCCAGATCGCTGTCGAAGGCGCCGAAACAGATCGCGTCCAGCGTGGCGCCCATGCCGTCGCCCAGGGTGAGTTTGAGATGTCCGCTGCCCACCTGCCTGGCATAGCGGATCTGCATGTCCGGCAGGGCGAAGCGCGGCGCCGGCACGGCGGCGCCGAAGGGGCCGGCGCGTTCGATCTCCCGGACCAGCTCGACCGTGGCCGCGCCGGGCATCAGCACCCCGTCGAGGCGCAGGTCCGCCGCGCCGCCGCGTCCCGCGCCCTGCCGGGCCAGCAGCTCCGAAAGCCGCGCCATGGCCGGTTCCAGCTTGTCGCGCATCACCGTCAACCCCGCGGCCATCCTGTGCCCGCCGCCCTTGACCAGCAGCCCCTCGGCGGCCAGCCGCTGGATCGCCGCGCCGAGGTCCACGCCGGGGGTCGAGCGGCCCGAGCCCTTGCCCTCGTCCCCGTCGAAGCCGATCACCACCGAGGGGCGGTTCGCGGCCTCCTTGAGCCGCGAGGCCACGATGCCCACCACGCCCGGGTGCCAGCCCTCGCCCGCGGCCCAGGCCAGCGGCGCCTCGAGCCCGCGCGTCTCGGCCTGGGCGAGGGCCGCGGCGCGCACGCCCTCCTCGATCTCGCGCCGCTCGGTGTTGAGCGCGTCGAGCCGCGCGGCGATGCCGGCGGCCTCCTGCGGGTCTGTGGTCGACAGAAGCCGGGCGCCCAGGTCGGCCCGGCCGACGCGCCCACCCGCGTTGATGCGCGGGCCCAGGATATAGCCCAGGTGATAGGGCGCGGGCGCGGTGTCCATCCGCGCTGCGTCCGACAGCGCCACCAGCCCGGTCCGCGCGCGCCGGGCCATGACGGCCAGCCCCTGGCGCACCAGCGCCCGGTTCACGCCGATAAGCGGCGCCACATCCGCCACCGTGGCCAGCGCCACCAGGTCAAGGAGCGCCATCAGGTCCGGCCCGGTCGCGCGCCCGGCCTCGCGCAGCTGCCGCCGCGCCTCGACCAGGGCCAGGAACACCACGGCGGCGGCGCAGAGATGGCCCAGCGCACCGTCCTCGTCCTGCCGGTTGGGGTTCACCACGGCGTGGGCCGGGGGCAGGGTCTCGCCGCCCAGGTGGTGATCCAGCACCACCACGTCGGCCCCTTGCGCCGCCGCGATGGGTTCATGGCTGAGCGTGCCGCAATCGACCGCGACGATCAGATCGTGGTCGCGCGCCAAGGCCTGCATCGCGGGCACGTTGGGGCCGTAACCCTCGTCGATCCGGTCGGGGACATAGAGCGTCGCCTCCAACCCGAACCCGCGCAGCCAGCTCAGCAGCAGCGCCGCCGAACAGGCCCCGTCGACGTCGTAATCGGCAAAGACCGCGATCCGTTCGCGGCGCTCCAGCGCGGCGACAAGGCGGGCGGCGGCGCGCTCCATGTCGCGCAGGGACCGGGGGTCGGGCAGCAACTCGCGCAGGCGCGGCTCGAGATAGCCCTCGGCCTCGGCCGGCGGCACCTTGCAGCGCGCCAGCACATGGCAGACCGCGCGCGGCAGGCCGGTCCGCTGGACCAGCGCCTCGCAGGCGCGCTCGGCCTCGATGTCCGGCCCGATCCAGCGCCGCCCGCTCAGCGATCTGTCGACGTCGAGAAAGCTCATGCCCGTCCTTTGGTGTTGATCCTGCGCGCCCGGCTTAGCCCGTGGGGGCGGCGCGCCGCAAGTCGGCCGTCGTGCCCCGGGGCAGGCTGCGGGAGCCTCCGGTGGCGGTATTTGGCAACGAGGCGACGCAGGGGACGCCCCCCGGTCTTTCCTCTTGCGATAAATAATTCGCGCCGCGGCCCGATCG
>DOIS01000047.1 GCA_003511785.1 Paracoccaceae bacterium | reverse complement strand
GCCGCCTGCGCGTTCGGAACAAGCTGCGGAAGGTCAATGCCGGCCGCCCGCGGCTGAGCGTGCACCGCTCGAACAAGAACATCAGCGTGCAGTTGATCGACGATGTGCGCGGCGTGACGCTTGCCTCGGCCTCGACCCTGGAAAAGGATCTGGGCTTCGTCGGCAAGAACAACATCGAGGCGGCCACCAAGGTGGGCGTCGCGATCGCGGAGCGCGCCAAGAAGGCGGGCGTGGAAGAAGCCTATTTCGACCGCGGCGGTTTTCTTTATCACGGTACGGTGAAGGCCCTGGCCGACGCCGCGCGTGAAGGCGGCCTGAAAATCTGATCCTGATGGGTCAGGGCCCACCCTGCGCCCCTGGTGTAGGGTGGGTTTTAAACCCACCGACTGTTGCAGACGTCTGACGTCTCGATGATCCGGGCCCGAGAAGGGCACCAAGGATTGACCAACCGGCGCCTGGCGCCACGAAGAAAAGGATTTGCCGCATGGCAGAACGTGACAACCGTCGGGGCCGTGGCCGCGACCGCGACGAAACCCCGGAATTCGCCGACCGCCTGGTCGCGATCAACCGCGTCTCGAAAACCGTGAAGGGCGGCAAACGCTTCGGCTTCGCGGCGCTCGTCGTCGTGGGCGACCAGAAGGGCCGCGTCGGCTTCGGCAAGGGCAAGGCGAAAGAAGTGCCCGAGGCCATCCGCAAGGCCACCGAGGCCGCCAAGCGTAACATGATCCGCGTGCCCCTGCGCGAGGGCCGGACCCTGCATCACGACATGTATGGCCGCCACGGCGCCGGCAAGGTCGTCATGCGCACCGCGCCGGAAGGGACCGGGATCATCGCCGGTGGGCCGATGCGTGCCGTGTTCGAGATGCTGGGCGTCAAGGATGTGGTGTCCAAGTCGGTCGGGTCGCAGAACCCCTACAACATGATCCGCGCCACCCTGGACGGGCTCAAGAAGGAACAGTCGCCCCGCTCGGTCGCGCAGCGTCGCGGCAAGAAAGTGGCCGACATCCTGCCCAAGCGGGAAGAGGCGCCCGTCGCTTCGGCCCAAGTGGCCGAAGAAGCGTAAGGAGACGGACACATGGCAAAAACCATCGTCGTCAAGCAGATCGGCTCGCCGATCCGCCGCCCGGAAAAACAGCGCCAGACCCTGGTGGGCCTGGGCCTCAACAAGATGCACAAGACCCGCGAGCTGGAGGATACCCCGGCCATTCGTGGCATGATCGCCAAGATCCCGCATCTGGTGGAGATCGTCGAAGAGCGCGGCTGAACTCGCCCTACCGGGCTTCTTGCCCGTGCGATATGTTTGAAGGCCCCCAGCGACACCGCCAGGGGCCTTTTTCGTGGTTGTCCCCCCGCGGGGTGAGCCGGCGCAGGTAGGGCATCGTACATCAGCACCCGGATCGGCATTCCTACATTGAAGGACCAGCGCGAAGAGGGGCATCGAGCCTTGTATTCGCTGCATGGCGGGCAGACCGTTCGAGCGGTTGTGATGCCGAAAATTCGGGCCTATTTGCCGCTCATCTAATCAGTTTGGAAACGCGAACGAGCGCCGGGCCAGTCGTCCGGCGTCTCCGGTTTGGAATGGAAAACACAATGGCAAACATCGTCACACATACGCATCAAGGCGCCTCGCTGGGCGCCCGTCTGTCGCAAATCTGGGCCGGGCTGCGTGATGCCTGGGTCAAGCGCGGCGCATTCAACCGCACCTATGGTGAACTCAGCCGTCTGAGCGATCGGGAACTGGCCGATATCGGCCTGCGTCGCTGCGACCTCGGCGAAGTGGTCACGCATCATATCTACGGGCGCTGAGCCTCCTCTTCGGATTGCCTCGCCGGTCGATGCACCGTCACGAGCCCTGGCCCTCTGGCCGGGGCTTTTGCGTTTGCAAGGGGCCTTCGATCACGTAACATCGGCTCAAAGCCGAGTAGCGTGCGACGATGGTAACCTGGAGACGGAACATGACAGCGTCGCAGCGGTTTGGCGCGGGCCTCATCACGCCGCAACTCGAAGAGTTCGTCAATCACCACTGGTCTGACGAGGCGGGGGCCGTGGACGGCCATGACATTCGTTTTCTCGCGTCGCTCCTCGACGAGTTTCGCCCGAAGACAGTGGTCGAGATCGGCTGCGCCAGCGGCTTTTCCACCGCCGCCCTGGCGTTGATGATGGATCAGCTCGGACCAGGCCGCTTGCACAGTTTCGACATAGCCACCCGGTTTTACGCCGATCCCTCCAAGCTCCTGGGTTTCTTATTGGAGGAGGTTCTCCCCCTGCGAGCCGTGAACGTGGCCCTGCATCCGGGGAAGACCAGCCTGGATGTGGCGGCGGTCTTGCAGGGCGCGCGGATCGATCTTTGTTTCATCGACGCCTGTCATGCACATCCATGGCCGACCCTGGACACGCTGGCCGTGCTGCCGCTGATGGCGCCGGGCGGGCTGATCGTGCACCACGACCTTCGCATGTATCAGGACACCCGGCCCGGATACTATGCCTGCGGCCCGAAAACCGTGCTCGATCAGGTGCCGCCACGCCACCGGGTTTGGTTCAGTTCACGTGCCGGAGGGGCCGCGGCAACAGCGTCGTCGAACCTCAAGTCGCGGCCCTTCGGTGGCGGCAACATCTTCGGGATCAAGCTCCCCGAGACACCGTCACGCCTCGCACGGGATCTCGCACAGGGCTTTTATCTTCCCTGGGACCCCTTGCCGGACGCTGGCGTTCCCGATCAGGTGAGGCAGAGGTTTTCCGAACACCTCGCTGCCAGTTTCGCGCGTCACATCGGCGAGGCTTTCGATCGCGGGGTCGAGCGGTATAACCCGGCAGGCGCCGCGCGGCGGTCGCGGCTTCCGGGCCGCCTGGCGTCCGGGCTGGCGGCGGGTTGGCGAAACGCCCCTTGATCTGCGATTCCCGCGTGGCTATAAGCCCGCGGTGGCCCACCGGGGTCACGACTCACAATCAGGAAATGCCGTGGTTGGCCCCGACGCTTCGGGGGTCACATCCGGCTTAAGGAGAAGCGACATGAAACTCAACGAATTGCGCGACAATCCCGGCGCCGCCCCCAAAGCCAAGCGCGTCGGCCGTGGTCCCGGCTCGGGCAAGGGCAAGACTGCCGGCCGCGGCATCAAGGGTCAAAAGAGCCGTTCGGGCGTGGCCATCAACGGTTATGAGGGCGGCCAGATGCCGCTGTATCAGCGCCTGCCCAAGCGCGGCTTCAACAAGCCCAACCGCAAGTCCTATGCCGTGGTGAACCTGGGGATGATCCAGAAGTTCGTCGACGCAGGCAAACTGGACGCGGGTCAGGCCATCACCGAAGAGACGCTGATCGCGTCGGGCCTTGTGCGCCGCAAGCTGGACGGTGTCCGCGTGCTGGCCAAGGGCGAGCTGGGTGCGTCGATCAACCTCGAAGTGACCGGCGCCTCCAAGTCGGCCGTCGAGGCGGTCGAGAAGGCCGGTGGCTCGATCAAGCTGACCTCGGCTCAGGCGGCTGACTAACGGGTTGTGAGCGGCGCCCATGCCGCTTACATAGTCCCACAGTTTTCCCGACGCCGCCCGAGCCGGAAAAACGGCTTTTGGGCGGCGTTTCATTTAGAGAGACCGCATCGCATGGTATCAGCAGCAGAACAAATGGCGGCCAATACGAGTTGGTCAGCCCTGGGCAAGGCCACCGATCTGCGCAACCGCATCCTCTTCACGCTCGGCCTACTGATCGTGTATCGCTTGGGTACTTTCATCCCGGTTCCGGGCATCGACGGCGGCGCCCTGCGCGAGTTCATGGAGGGGGCGGGCCAAGGCATCGGCGGCATGGTCTCGATGTTCACCGGCGGTGCGCTGGGGCGCATGGGCATCTTCGCCCTGGGCATCATGCCCTATATCTCGGCCTCGATCATCGTGCAGCTTCTCACGGCCATGGTGCCGGCGATGGAGCAGCTCAAGAAAGAGGGTGAGCAGGGGCGCAAGAAGATCAACCAGTATACCCGCTACGGCACCGTGGCGCTGGCCACTGCCCAGGCCTATGGCTTGGCCGTTTCGCTGGAAGCGGGCGATTTGGCGCATGATCCGGGCATGTTCTTCCGCCTGTCCTGCATGATCACCCTGGTTGGCGGCACCATGTTCCTGATGTGGCTGGGCGAGCAGATCACCGCGCGCGGCATCGGCAACGGCATCTCGCTGATCATCTTCGTGGGCATCATCGCCGAAGTCCCCGCGGCGCTGGCGCAGTTCTTCGCCAGCGGACGCAGCGGCGCGATCGGCCCGGCGGTGATCGTCGGCGTGTTGATCATGGTGATCGTGGTCATCACCTTCGTCGTGTTCATGGAGCGCGCGCTGCGCAAAATTCATATTCAGTATCCCCGCCGCCAAGTGGGGATGAAAGTCTACGACGGCGGCTCGAGCCATCTGCCGGTCAAGGTCAACCCCGCGGGCGTGATCCCGGCGATCTTCGCCTCGTCACTGCTGCTTCTGCCTGTCACGGTCTCGACCTTCAGCCAGCAGTCGGCCACCGGCCCGATCATGTCCACGCTGCTGGCCTATTTCGGCCCCGGTCAGCCGCTCTACCTTCTTTTCTTCACGCTGATGATCGTGTTCTTCACGTATTTCTATACGTTCAACGTCTCGTTCAAACCCGATGACGTCGCCCAGAACCTGAAGAACCAGAACGGCTTCGTCCCCGGCATCCGTCCGGGCAAGAAGACGGCGGAGTACCTGGAATACGTGGTCAACCGTATCCTCGTCCTCGGCTCGGTCTATCTTGTCGCGGTCATGCTCCTGCCCGAGATCCTGCGCGGCCAGTTCGCCATTCCGTTCTACTTCGGCGGCACCTCGGTGCTGATCGTGGTCTCGGTGACGATGGACACCATTCAGCAGGCGCAGAGCCACCTGCTCGCCCATCAGTACGAGGGGCTGATCGAAAAGTCGCAATTGCGTGGCAAGGGCGGCAAGAAACGTACCCGCAGGAGCCCGGCGCGCAAATGAACATCATCCTTCTCGGACCGCCGGGTGCCGGCAAAGGCACCCAGGCAAGCCACTTGGTCAGCAGCCGTGGCATGGTGCAGCTCTCCACCGGCGACATGCTGCGCGAGGCAAAGACCAGCGGCACCGAAATGGGCCGCCGTGTGGCCGAAGTCATGGATCGCGGCGAGCTGGTCACCGACGAGATCGTGATCGGCCTGATCCGCGAAAAGCTGGATCAGGGCTCGGACGGTGGGTTCATCTTCGACGGGTTCCCGCGGACGTTGGCCCAAGCCGACGCTCTGGGCGAGCTTCTGGCCGAGAAGGGCGAGACGCTGGACGCGGTGATCGAGATGCAGGTCGATGACGAGACGCTGGTGCGCCGCATCGTAAACCGTGCCGAAGAGGCCCGCGCCGCAGGTCAGCCGGTGCGCGCCGACGACAATGAAGAGAGCATGCGCATCCGGCTGATGGAATACTACAAGAAGACCGCGCCGCTTATCGGTTACTATCACGCCAAGGGGATGCTGAACCGGGTCGACGGTTTGGGCTCGATCGAGGCGGTGCAGGCGGATATCGCCGCCATTCTCGATAACTGAGCCGCTCTTCACGCCTGGCGGCGTTCATCGCGAAGACGCCCGTGAGGGCTGACGCGTGGGAGAGCGCTGCAAAATCGAGGGCGCCCCTTGACGCTCGGCGCAAAACCCCTTACCGACCCCCATCCCCTCGGGGAATCGCCTGCGCGGGCGGGATTCGCCTGCGCATCGACCACCTCTCATACTGCTGGGCCCACTGGCGACACTGCCAAGGCCAAGCGTTGTGAAAAAAGGTTCTGGAGCTACGGAACCGCAACGAAAAGGAAAGTGACACGTGGCACGTATTGCCGGCGTTAATATCCCGACTGCCAAGCGGGTACCCATCGCCCTTACCTACATCACCGGAATCGGCCGTGCCTCGGCCGAGCAGATCTGCGATGCCGTGGGCATCGACAAGACCCGTCGCGTCAACGAGTTGAGCGATACCGAGGTCGTCCAGATCCGCGAGCACATCGACGCCAATTTCACCGTCGAAGGCGACCTGCGCCGCGAGACGCAGATGAACGTCAAGCGTCTGATGGACCTCGGCTGTTACCGCGGCCTGCGCCATCGCCGCAACCTGCCGGTGCGCGGCCAGCGCACCCACACCAACGCACGCACGCGCAAGGGCCCCGCGAAGGCCATTGCCGGCAAGAAGAAATAAGGAGGCTGAGACATGGCTCGTGACAAAACCCGCCTCCGCAAGAAGGTCCGCAAGAACATCGCCGCCGGCGTGGCGCATGTGAACTCCTCCTTCAACAACACCAAGATCCTGATCTCCGACGTGCAGGGCAACGCGATCTCCTGGTCGTCCGCCGGCACCATGGGTTTCAAGGGTTCGCGCAAATCGACACCCTATGCCGCCCAGCTGGCCGCCGAGGACGCGGGCAAGAAGGCGCAGGAGCACGGCGTGAAAACGCTTGAGGTCGAAGTTCAGGGTCCCGGCTCGGGCCGCGAGTCGGCGCTGCGCGCGCTGGCGGCCGTCGGCTTCAACATCACGTCGATCCGTGACGTGACCCCGATCGCCCATAACGGCTGCCGCCCGCCGAAGCGCCGCCGCGTCTGAGCAGAGTTTACGATTTCCGGGGCCGTGTGCATTTGCACGGCCCCGGTCCGCCGTTTTGAAACCTCGGGCGTCTGGGCCTTTCGGACATGGGGCGCGGACTGGAATGGAGGGACGACATGATCCACAAGAATTGGGCAGAACTTATCAAGCCGACCCAGCTTGACGTCAAGCCGGGCGTCGATCCCGCACGGCAGGCCACCGTTGTGGCCGAACCGCTGGAGCGCGGCTTTGGTCTGACCCTCGGCAACGCGCTGCGCCGCGTGCTGATGTCCAGCCTTCAGGGCGGGGCGATCACCTCCGTGCAGATCGACAACGTCCTGCACGAGTTTTCCTCGGTCGCCGGCGTGCGCGAGGACGTGACCGACATCATCCTCAACCTCAAGGGCGTCAGCCTGCGCATGGAGGTCGAAGGCCCCAAGCGTCTGTCGATCCAGGCCAAGGGCCCGGCGATCGTCACCGCGGGCGACATCTCGGAAAGCGCGGGGATCGAGATCCTCAACCGCGATCACGTGATCTGCCACCTCGATGACGGCGCCGACTTGTTCATGGAACTGACCGTGAACACTGGCAAGGGCTATGTCTCGGCCGACAAGAACAAGCCCGAGGACGCCCCCATCGGCCTGATCCCGATCGACGCGATCTATTCGCCGGTCAAGCGCGTCTCGTACGACGTTCAGCCGACCCGCGAGGGCCAGGTGCTGGATTATGACAAGCTGACCATGAAGGTCGAAACCGACGGGTCGATCACGCCCGACGACGCCGTGGCCTATGCCGCGCGCATCCTTCAGGACCAGTTGTCGATCTTCGTCAACTTCGAAGAGCCGGAAAGCGCGGGACGCCAGGACGACGATGACGGGCTGGAATTCAACCCGCTGCTTCTGAAGAAAGTGGACGAGCTGGAGCTGTCCGTGCGCTCGGCCAACTGCCTCAAGAACGACAACATCGTCTATATCGGCGACCTGATCCAGAAGACCGAGGCCGAGATGCTGCGCACGCCGAATTTCGGCCGCAAGTCGCTCAACGAGATCAAGGAAGTGCTCTCGGGCATGGGGCTGCATCTGGGCATGGATGTCGAGGACTGGCCGCCCGACAACATCGAGGACCTCGCCAAGAAGTTCGAAGACGCCTTTTAAGGCCGGGGAGCCGAAAACCCACCCTACGCCAAATCGGTAGGGTGGGTCTGCGCCCCATCACCCCGGGCATATCGCCCCAAGGAGAGCCGGTGAC
>DOIS01000249.1 GCA_003511785.1 Paracoccaceae bacterium | reverse complement strand
ACCGGGGGCGAGCCGCTGGTGCGCAAGGGCATCATGACCTTCTTCGAGGCCATGTCCCGACATCTCGAACGCGGCGCGCTCAAGGAATTGACGCTGACCACCAACGGCTCGCAGCTGGAGCGGTTCGCGGACGATCTCTACGCCGCCGGCGTGCGCCGGGTGAACATCTCGCTCGACACGATCGACGAGGACAAGTTCGCCCATATCACCCGCTGGGGTCGCCTGCCGCAGGTGCTGCGCGGCATCGACGCGGCGCAGCGCGCGGGCATGCGGGTCAAGATCAATGCCGTGGCGCTGAAGGGATTCAACGAGGACGAGCTGGGCCCCATCACCGAGTGGTGCGCCGCGCGCGACATGGACCTCACCTGGATCGAGGTCATGCCCATGGGAGACCTCGGCAACGAGGACCGGCTGGATCAATACTGGTCGCTCAAGGACGTGCGCGCGCGCTACGAGGAGCACTACAACGTCACCGACCTGGCGGAACGCTCGGGCGGGCCGGCGCGCTATGTGCGGCTCGAGGAGACCGGGCAGAAGATCGGCTTCATCACGCCGCTGTCGCATAACTTCTGCGAAAGCTGCAACCGGGTGCGCCTGACCTGCACCGGCCAGCTCTTCATGTGCCTGGGCCAGGAGGACATGGCAGACCTGCGCGCGCCGTTGCGCGACCACCCGGAGGACGACGCGCCGCTGGTGGACGCGATCCGCGCCGCCATCGCGGGCAAGCCCAAGGGGCACGATTTCGACTATTCGCGCCAGCGCGCGGACGGCCAGATGTCGCGGCACATGAGCCATACCGGGGGATGAGCCGGCCCGCCCCGTCGCTCTATCGCCTCTACGTCCGGGCGACCGGTCTGCTGTTGCCGCTGGCCTTTCGCACGGTGGCCGGGAAACTGCGCGCCGCGGGCGTCTCCGAGCCGCGCATCCGCGAGCGCCTGGGCGAGGCGAGCCTGCCGCGCCCCGAGGGCCCGCTGATCTGGTTTCACGCGGCTTCCGTGGGCGAGAGCCTGTCGGTGCTGACCCTGATCTCGCGGCTGGGCGAGCGCCTGCCCGCGCATCGCTTTCTCATCACTTCGGGCACCGCCACCTCGGCCGTGCTGGTCGGCAAACGCCTGCCGCCGCGCACGCAGCACCAGTTCGCGGCGCTCGACGCGCCCGGCCCGGTGGCGCGGTTCCTAGATCACTGGCGCCCGCAAGCGGCGGTCTTCGTGGAAAGCGAGCTCTGGCCGCTCAGCCTGGTTGAGACCCGCAAGCGCGGGGCGCGGCTGGCGCTGCTCAACGCGCGGCTGTCCGACAAATCGGTGCGCGGCTGGTCCCGCTGGCCCGAGACGGCGCGGTTCGTGCTCGACCAGTTCGACGTGATGATCGCGCAGAACCGCGACGGCGCCGAGAACCTGCGCGCAATGGGCGCCGACCCGGCACGGCTCACCTTGGGCGTGAACCTCAAATCCACCTCCGACCCGCTGCCGGTGGACGAGGCCGCACTGACCGCGTTTCGCGCCGGGCTGGACGGGCGCCCGCTCTGGATCGCCAGTTCCACCCATGAGGGCGAGGAAGAAACCGTGCTGGCCGCGCATCGAAGGTTGCTGGAACGCCACCCGGACCTCTGCTTGGCTCTGATCCCCCGCCACCCCGAGCGCGGCGACGCGGTGGTCCGGCTGGTGGCGCAGGCGGGGCTGAGCTGCGCCCGGCGCAGCACGGGCGAGGCGCTGGCGGGACAGCAGGTCTATCTGGCCGACACGCTGGGCGAAACCGGCACCTGGTATGCGGCCTGCCCCATCGTTTTCCTGGGCGGCTCGCTGCGCGAGATCGGCGGGCACAACCCGTTCGAGCCGGCCCAGGCCGGCGCGGCGGTGCTGACCGGGCCGGGGTATTTCAATTTCTCCGAAACTTTCGCCCCGCTTCTGGCCCAGGGCGGCGCGGTGGAGGTGCGGGACGCCGACAGCCTCGCCGCCGCTGTCGCGCGTTGGCTGACCCGGCCCGAGGAGTTGCAAGCCGCCCGCGAGGCGGCGCGGGGCCTGGTCGCCAGCCGCCAGGACGCCTTGGAGCGTATCGTAGACACGCTGCTCGCGGCGCTCGGGCTGGAGGCGCGGGCATGACCGGCCACCCGCTCGACGCGACCGATGTCATCGCGCCGAATTTCAAGAAACGTCTGTCGGGCGTGACCGCGACCATCGTCCGCCTGGTGCCGGTGCAGGCGCGCGACATCGCCATCCGCGCCACCGGCCCGGTGCTGCCCGCGCATGTGCCGCAGGTACCACTCTCGGCACTTCCAACCATGTCGCGGCGCGGCCCCTCCGGTGCGCGGGTCTGGCACGCCCGGCGCAATGTCGAAATGATCGGCGGGCTGGCGCTGAAATACCTTCTGGGCAAACGGCTGCGGCTGATGTTCACCTCGGCCTCGCAGCGCCAGCAATCCTGGCTGACGCGCTGGCTGATCCGGCGCATGGACGCGGTGGTCGCCACCTCGAGCCGCACGGCCGCCTATCTCCAGGTCCCCGCGCAGGTGGTGATGCACGGCATCGACACGACCGATTTCACCCCGCCCGAGGACCGCGCCGCCCTGCGCGACCGGCTGGGCGTGCCCGATGCGGGGCCGGTCTTCGGCTGCTACGGCCGGATTCGCGCGCAGAAGGGCACCGATGCTTTCGTCGAGGCGATGATCGCGGTTCTGCGCGACCGCCCCGACGCCGCCGCCTTGGTGATGGGCCGGGCCACCGACATGCACCGGGCCTTCGAGGCCGGGCTGCGCCGCAAGGTTGAGGCCGCCGGGCTCTCCGACCGGCTGCTGTTCAAGCCCGAAGTGCCGACAGAGGCGATGGCGGACTGGTATCGCGTGCTCGATGTCTATGTCGCCCCGCAACGCTGGGAAGGGTTCGGCCTGACCCCGATCGAGGCGATGGCCTGCGGCGTGCCCGTGGTCGCCACGCGCGTGGGCGCCTTCGAGGACCTGGTCGTGCCGGGGGAAACCGGCCTTCTGATCGACCCGGACGACGTGCCGGCAATGACCCGCGCCTGCCTCGAGGCGGTCTCGGACCCCGCCCGGCTGGACCGCTGGCGCGCGGGGTCGCGCGCCCATGTCGAGGCGCGGTTCTCGCTCACCGCCGAGGCCGAGGCGCTGAACGCGATCTATCGCCGCCTGTTGGCGCCGCAGTGAGAGCTCCGAAGCGGGCATTGCTCCCCCGCTCTTCTGAAGGGGCTGATATTCAGCGACACCGGTGCGGCCATGACGCCCACCAGCACCAAGAAGGGTGCGAAGCTTTACCGCTACTATGTGTCGATGGACGTCATCCGGAACCGCGAGACCGGGGAAGAGACCGCACCGATGCGGCTGGCAGCTGGAATGGTCGAGGACGCGGTTGTGACCGAGGTTCGGCGCATTCTGCAGACGCCAGAGGTGGTGGCGCAGGTGATGGCAGCCCTGAAAAAAGAAAAGGGTGCAGTTTCGGAAGCCGACGCCATTGCAGTGCTGCATGAGTTCAGCGCGCTATGGACACAGTTGTTCCCAGCCGAGCAAGCACGGATCATCCAGCTTCTCGTCCAGCGCGTCACCGTGACCGCTGCAGGGCTTGAGGTGGACATTCGGCGCGAAGGCATTGCCGGGGTCGTCCGCGAGATGGTTGCGCCGCGTGGGATGGAGGCGGCAGAATGACAAAGCCTGACGACACGATCCGGATCTTGATCCCCTTGAAGGTGCGCAAAAAGAATGGGCGGCCCAAGATCCTGCCTCCCGCCGACC
>DOIS01000106.1:4492-5211 GCA_003511785.1 Paracoccaceae bacterium | reverse complement strand
GGCATAGACCCGCACGCCCTCATAGACCGCGACCCGTTCGGACAGGTCACGCCCCTCGGTGATGCCGTGCTCGGGCAGCGCGTAGGAATCGTAGAACGCCTCGATCGTGTCGAGCAGCGGATAGGGCGCCAGCACCGCGCGCCCGGCGGCCGCGCGGTCGTCCAGAACGGCGGCGACCCGCGCCTCCAGCAGCAATTGCCGAGGCCGCCCTTCGGCCTGGCTGATCAGTTGCACCGTCTGCCCCGTCGACAGTTCCAGCAGCCGCGCGAGCGTGGCGCTCACCGCCACCTCGCCGGCGGCAAGCCCCACCCCTTCGGGCAGGCTCGGATCGCCGGCCCCGGAGGGCACGACCAGCGCGGTGACGATCCGGCCGTCGCCCTTGGCCCGCAGGTTCATGTAGTCGAACTGCCCGCGCACCTTGGGCGTCAGAAAGGCGATCTCCGGCCAGTCGCGCAGCGGCGCCAGGTCGGCCTCGGTGAACGCGCCATTGCCCGCCGTGTCGATCTGAAGGTTCGCCGGATCGGCCAGCATCTCGCCGATCAGCGCGCGGTAGACCCCGTTCTTCACCCCGAACAGCAGCAGCAGCGGCACGAGAATTCCGACCATCACCGCCACGTTGCAGAACAGGAAAAACCGGTCACGCAGCAGGTCGCGCCAGGCCAGGTCCAGGATCAGCATGGCGCGCTCCACCGCCGCCCCAAGCGTAGGGTGGGTTTCCA
>DOIS01000106.1:0-4225 GCA_003511785.1 Paracoccaceae bacterium | reverse complement strand
CGTAGGGTGGGTTTCCAACCCACCATCGCCCCCGGTTCAAGCCGACCGCACAAGACCTCCCAATTCAACATGGTGCCAGCGCCTCCAGCCGGCTTTCGGTGCCCGCCTCGGTGGCGCGTGTCTCCAGGTGCAGCCGGTCGAGGCCGAACCGTGCGACGCGGTCGCGGTCATGGCTCGACAGGATCACGCCGCAACCCTCGTCCCGCGCGGTCTCCAGCAGCAGCGCCAGCACCGCGTCGGCGGCCTCGGGGTCGAGCGCGGCGGTGGGCTCGTCGGCGATGACGAAGGGCGGGCGATGGGCCAGCGCCCGGGCGATGGCCGCGCGCTGGCGCTGTCCGATCGACAGCGCCGCCGGCCGCAGATCGCCCACCTCGGCCAGCCCCAGCCGGTCCAGCAGCGCGGCCACCCGGTCCGGCTCCACCCGCCCGGCCGCGCGCTGGGTCAGGGCCACGTTCTCGGCGATCGAAAGAAAGGACAAGAGCCCGCCCGATTGCGGCACGAACCCGAACAGGCGCCCGCGCATCCGCGCCAGCGCCGCGCTGCGCGCGCCTCCGGCCCAAAGCGCGGCAAGGTCGGTCTCGCCCTTCGATTCTGCCGCGCCCCCCGCCCCCGTCCAGGTGAACCGGGTGCCCGCCGGCACCGGGCGCAGCAGGCCCAAAAGCTCCAGCAGCAGTGTCTTGCCCGACCCGCTGGCCCCGCTCAACGCCACAGCGCGCCCCGGCGCCAGCGTCAGCGCGTCGATCACCAGGGCGAACCGCCGGTCCCCGTCGCTCAGCCGCAGCGCCGCGCCCGAGATGTGCAGCCCCGCGCCCATCGGTTCAGGGCAGCACGTCGAAGGGCATGGCGAAGACGTGCTCGCCATCCGGCGCGCCCTCGTGCAGCGCGGTCCAGACCTCCGGGTCCAGCAACCATTTGCGATACTGCGTCAGCTTCTGGCGCATCCCGTCCAGGATCACCCGCCGGTTCATCGGGCTGCTTTCCCAATAGGCCCGGTCGATCTGGAGAAGCTGGCTGCGATAGGGCAGGTCTTCCAGGAATTCGAGCGCGCCGCCCAGGGTGTCGGCCTCGGCCGCGACCAGCCGGTCGGGGTTCGAGGCCATGCGCGCGATCACCCCCTGCACCTGGGTGAAGAAGGCAGAGGCATCCTCGGCGTCGCGCGTCTGCTCACCCAGCGCATAATACTCCGAGAGCAGGTCGGCCATGGTCGCCATTTCGTTCTTGGTGACCAGCAGGCGCGGTTCGAAGGCTACCCGCGCGGGGTCCTCCACCGCCTTCTGCGAGGCCCAGCCCTCGATCACGTCGGGCGCCTGCGTGCCCTTCTGCCGGCCCAGATAGGCCAGCCGCATGGCTCGGCCCAGCGCCTGCAACTCCGCGCCGGTCTCTTCGGGGGCCAGTTCCGGCGCTTCGTCGCGGGCGGTGCGGATCATGTCGGTCATCACCGTGACCAGTTCGCTCACCTTCGCCTCGAAGGCATCCGGCGCGCCGTTCTCGATGCCGTAGTAATAGGTCTCGCCGTGGAAACGCGACAGGTCCTGATACTGCGCGCGGGCATAGGCGTGCTGGGCCTGCCCGCCCGAGGGCGTCTGCAAGTGCAGGGTCATCACCGCCACGCCCTTGGCCTGGGCCGCGGCCTGCAATTCCTTGGGCCCGATGGGCGAGCGCGCGTTGGGATCGCGCGCGTCCTTGGGCCCGGCATCGGTCACCAGGATCACGATCCGGCTGTCGAACGGGTCGGCCCCGCCCGCGTCCCAATCGGTCAGCTCCAGCGCGTCCTCGACCCCGGCCAGGCTGTCCTCGTTGAAGCCGGGCGAGCTGACCGTGGCTACCTGCGTGGCCGCGCGGATCGTGGCCAGCACGGCGGTCTTGTCGGCGCGCCGCGCCAGCGGCAGCAGCGTGCGCGTGCGATAGTCGAGCCCCGCCGCGCCTTCGGGATTGTCGCGAAAGGCCACCACGCCGAAATGCACCCGATCGCCGATCTCGGTGCCCTGGATGCCGCGCACGATGCGCTCGACCGCGGTTTGCGTGCGCGCGATATAGGGGTCCATCGACTGGGTGGTGTCGAAGACGATCCCCACGTCGAAATCGTCCTCGCGCGCCTCCGGCTCCCCGTCCGCCTCGCGCAGCGGGACCGAGGCCAGCTTCATCAGCAGGTTGTCCTCGTAGGTGAGCGGGTGCAGGTCCTGGGTGAAATCCAGGATCGGCATCAGGTAGAGTTCCTGCACGATGTCCACATATTCGCGCGGCTCGGCCGCCACCACGCCGCGCTCGGGCGGCAGGCTGTCGGCCTCGACCTGCGCCAGCAGTTCGTTCTGCATCTCGCGCAGCGCCTCGTGCTCCATCAGCCAGCGCAGCCGGTCCTCGCTCTCGAACATGAGCTGGCGCGCGCGGCCCGCCTGGTTGGTGAAGGCGGCGACGATGTTCTGTTTCCACGTCACCGCCGAGCCGGCGCGCAGCCAGCCCTCCGGCCCCGAGCCCAGCGACGGCCCCACCTGGTACCACCCGGGGGCGGCGCCATAGACATAGAACGGCTGGAACGCGGGCAGCCGCGCCACCGCCTCGCCGCCCTGCGCGTCGAACAGCAGCGCGTCGGGGCGGGTCAGCACCCGCTGATAGACGGTCTGCTTGCCCTCGACCAGCAGCGGGCGGTCCTGCGCCGCACCCGGTCCGGGCAGCGCCAAGCCCAGCGCCAGCGCCAGCGCGGCCAGCATCCGGGCGATCGGCTCAGGTGCAGTAATCGTCATGTGCGGCCTCCTGCAAGGTTGTCGCGCCGCGCGCCAGCACGGCACAGACCGCCGCCAGCCGATCCGGCGCGGCGGGCGATCCGGCGGCGGCGGCGCGCGAGTAGTATTCCGCCGCCTGCGCCGGGTCGTCACCAAAGCTCAGCCCGATCGCGTCCTCGATGGCGGCATCGTGCCAACCGGCGTCATAGAGCATCCCGAACATCAGAAGGGCCGCGGCATCCTCCTGCGCCGCCGCGTCCTCCACCAGGCCGAGCCAGGTGTCGGGCGCCAGCGCCTCGCCGCAGGCGCGCGCGGCCTCGGCCTGCGCCTGGAAATCGCCCGCGCCGAGCAGAGCCGCGCGGCTGCACCCGTCCTCAGGCGTGGCCGGCTCTGGCGACAGGAAGGCGGGCGGCGCGATCGCGGTCTCCTCGGGCGCGGGCCCGGGTTCGGTGGCGGCGGTCTCGTCCTCGGGCAGCAGCAGCAGCGCCGCCAGCACTCCCGCCAGCGCCAGCACGGTGAGCACGCCCGGCACGATCCATCGCCGCCAGGCCGGGGCCGGCTCCGGGATATCGTCGACCGCCGCTTCGGTCTCCTCTTCTGGCGCGTCCTCCGGCACCTGCTCCGGCGCAGGGCCGGGCGGCGCCCGCGCGCGGCGGCACGTCGTCGGGCCAGGAGATGTCCTGCGCCAGCGGCCCCACATGCAGCCGCAGCGGCGTGTATTCCTCCAGCTTGTTGACGATCTCGGGGCCGATGCGGACCCAGTCGCAGCCCTCGTGCCGGTGCGGCGTATAGGGGCCGAACTCGTGCCGTTCGGCCTGCCAGTTGGCGTCGCCCACGCCCACCGCGCACTGGCCCCGGCATCCGGCCCCAGCCAACGGTTGCCATAGGTCTCCATCACCGCCACCGACACCGGCCCGGCGGGCAACTGCCCCTCCGGCACGGCGATGAAGCCGAATCCGCCGCCGCGTGCCTCGGGGTCGGGATGGATCGAAATGCTCATGCCGCCCGGCCCTCCAGCGCGCCCAGGATACGGCCCAGGGCCAGGTTCTGTTCGATGTCGATCTCGCCGCCGATGCCGTCGCGGGCATTGGCCTGGAACAGCACGTCCAGCCCGAAGACCCAGTCCGTCCAGATCTCCTCGGCCACCGCGCGGGGCGCCGCCGGCAGGCTGTCGGGATCGTCCGAGACCGGGCGCGGGGCGAAGATCGGGCGCGAGCCGCCCTCGGGCACCTCCACCTGCGGGCGCTCGGCTTCGGGCAGCTCCTCCATGCCCAGCGTGGTGACGAAATGGTTGATCCGCTCGGCGCAGAGGATCGCCGCCGGCTGGGCCTGTTTCTCGACATCCAGCCCGAAGCTGATCTCGCCCAGCGCCTGCGCCGTGCGCGCGGCCAGCCCGGTGCGGCGCGCGGCATGGATCAGCTCGGCCACCAGGTCGGCGGCGGCCGCGTCGCCCACGCCGCAGGCGCGGCGGGGCGCGCCCGCGTCGCGGAACCGCTTGCGGGCGT
>DOIS01000141.1 GCA_003511785.1 Paracoccaceae bacterium | reverse complement strand
CCCCCGAAGTATTTCCCGCAAGAGGAAGACCGGGCAGGGCCGCGGCGCGCCCGGCTCAGAACTGGACATTCACCCCGGCGAAGACGCTCCACTCGGGCTGACCCGGGCCCTGGGTGGCCACCGCATATTGCGGCTCGACAAAGACGTTGAGCGTGGCCCGCTCGAGCGGGATCACCCGGCCAAGGCCCAGACCGATCGGGATGGCGTAATTGTCGGTCTCGAAATCATAGGTCCAGACCCCGGTCGAACGCAGATACCACCCCTGGCCCAACTGGTAGAAGCCGAAGGGCTGGAACGCGCCGAGATTGACATCGGCGCGCGTGTCGTCACCGCCGACGCTGGCCTGCCAAGTCAGCAGATACCCCCACTGAAATCGCGGGCTGGTCGCGTTGAACAGCACGTTGGCAAAGCCCAGCGACCATTTCCCGCTGCCCAGCCGGGCGCTTGTCGCCGTGGGCGCGGTGATCTGCGGCCCGATCCCGAAACTGACCGCCGGGTTGCCCATGTCGATCAGGTAAGCGGCGAAGACGTTGATGTCGCCCAGCCCGGCGGTGTTCGATCCGGTCGCATCGGGAACCGAATTGATCGGCACCGTGGCGCGCAGCAGCCAGTTGCCGCCAAGCGCCGAGAACGGCCGGGCATAGCGCAGGTAGACCTGGTTGGCCTCGGCATCGGTGCCGGTCAGATCGCCGATATAGAGGTTTTGCAGGTTGATCGAGGTCGCGTTTGCCAGCGGGTTGTTGGCCTGGGCCGCGTCATCCGCCTCCTGCGCCCGAGCGGTCGGGGCGACGCAGAGCAAGAGGGCCGAAATCAGCGCGGCCGCGCGCCGGTGTCGCTGGACAGGCACCGGCGTCTCCTTGTGTCGGGGGGCCTGCGCCGCCGGTCGCAAACGCTCCGGGCCCCGGTCTGCGCCCTCGATTCTCCGAGCCGTGGGACGCCCGGCTGGAAGCTTTGCGCCCGCGTGCCGTTTCGCCAGTCCGTTATCCGAAGGATCGGCATCCGTGCCAGGAGGCGTGGCAGCGGCGAGGATCGGCGCGATGCGGCCTTGTCGTCACGCGCGGCGCAGCGCCCGGCGGAGGCGTCGGCAGACACGAGTCCTGAAGCCCGCCTCGACGTGACAGCCGGGGCGATCGCCGAGGCCCGCGGCGGGTGCCCCTACCCGGTGCGCCGGCCTCCCAGCCGTTGCGGTCGCTGCGGTGCGCTTGGGGTGAACGTCTGAACACGGCACCACTCACAGGGTGATCCTTCGGGGCAGTGCTCGGGCCATCGAACAAGCGAGCCGACGGGCGTTTGCGCCGGGTCGCGCCCGCCAGTTCCGTCAAACCGAAGGTTGACCTTCGGCAGAACGCGGGCGCGTTTGCGCCCTTCACGGGCGACCGCTGTTCCCAAGGGTCTCGACAACGGGCCAACAGACCGCATGAAGCGGACCCGCGTGGCCTCGGCCTTCCCCGGCGCGGCGGGGCCGGGGGTCGCGCCCGTCGGTTCAACAAGGTGGCGTATCCGTCGGCCCGCCTGTGCGGCGAATGCGGCGTCCGCGCCCCCGGCGCGCCGCTCTACAGCCGCGCGGCGGCGGTCTCGCGGATGCGCTCGATCATCGCGCGTAGCCCGTTGGAGCGTTGCGCCGAGAGGTGATCGTTCAGACCCAGCCGCGCCATCTCGGCGTGCGCGTCCACCTCGACCACCTCGGCCACGCTCAGCCCGTTGTAGAGCGCGCGCAGCACCGCGATCAGCCCGCGCACGATCATCGCGTCGCTGTCTCCGTCGAAGCGGAACACCCCGTCCTCGATCTGCGGGTGCAGCCAGACCTGGCTGGCGCAGCCCTCGACCTTGGTGGCGGGCACCTTGAGCGCCGCGTCGAGCGGCTCCATCGCCTTGCCCTGCTCGATGACGTGGCGATAGCGGTCCTCCCAGTCCTCGAGAAACTCGAAATCCTCGACGATCTCTTCGAATGCGGCGCTGGCCATGGCGGTGCGGTCCTCGTCTGCTCTCTCTGCGCGGGCGGCGCGATCCGTGTCCGCGGGTTGCGGGCGATGCGTCGCCCGCTTGCGGTCATGCGCAGACGGTTCTCTTTTGTCTGCGATCTGCCGCAGACCTAGGCTGCGCGCGCCGGGCTGTCCAGCCCCGCACCCACCCCGACCCCGATCCCGGCCCGTGCCGCGCCCGCCTTGCGGCTTTTCAACCGCGCGCGGATCGGGTAACCGAGGGGGTGAGGCAACCATCTCCGAGGCAGGCACGCGATGCGCAACCCCCTTTCCGTCCTTCTGGTGGCCGGCCTGATTCTGTCGGGCTGCGGCTTCGGCGAAAGCCGGTTCAACCCGGTGAACTGGTTCGGCGGCTCGGAGCCGGTCGAGGCCGAAGCCGCCGGAGAGGTCAACCCGCTGATCCCGTCCTCGGGCGCGCGCGGCATGTTCGCCCGGCCCGACCCGGTGGACCGCAGCGTGCCGGTGCCGGTCGTCACCGAACTGGCGGTCGAACGGATTCCCACCGGCGCCATCGTGCGCGCCACCGGCACCGCGGCACGCCTGGGCCCCTACGGCGCCTGGCTGCGGCGCGAGACCAGCGAGGAGGAGGCTGCCGCCGAGGGTGTGATCGAGTTTTCCTTCCGCGTCACCTATCCCAACAAGGACACGCCGGTCGGCACCGAACATGCGCGCCGCGTGGTTGTGGCGGAAAGCCTGTCCACAGGCGATCTCGAAGGGGTGCGGGTGATCCGCGTGCTGGGTGCGCAGAACGCCCTCGAGTCGCGACGGCGCTGAATTCGCGCGCCGCGCCTGTCCGCGGGCAGGGGCGCGCCCATGCCGAGACGCAAATCGACCCTGATCCCGGCGGCAGCCCCCCGCGTAGGGTGGGTTTTCAACCCACCGCCTCGGCCTTATTGCACCGCACCGGTCCGTGACGCGGACCTCGCCGGAACCGCCGCGCCGACGCTCTGGGACGCCCCGTCAAAGATCGACCACCGCGACCTGCGCGCCCTTCACGGCCAGCGCCACCTCGCCCGCGCAAAGCCGCAGCGCCTGTGCGCCGAACACCTCGCGCCGCCAACCGCTCAGCGCGGGCACATCGCGCAGCCCGGCGGCCAGCGCATCCAGATCGGCGCTCGACGCGATCAGCTTGGCCGCCACTCCGGCGCCGTCGCTGCGCGCCTTCAGGAGCACGCGCAGCAGGTCGGCCAGCGCCGGGTTGACCTGCATCTTCTCCTTGTCGCGCGCCCGGGTGTCGCGGGGCATGTCCTCGGGCGGGCAGTCGATCCCGCTCTCCACCGCGTCGAGAATGCCCTGCGCGATCGCCCCCTTGCGCGCCTCGCGCAGCAAGAGCCGCGCGCCGCCCAGGTCGGCTGGCGTGCGCGGCTTGGTCGAGGCGAGTTCCACCAGCGCGTCGTCCTTGAACACCCGGTTGCGCGGCACGTTCCGAAGAGCACACGTCTGAACTCCAGTCACGTGGCCATCTCGTATGCCGTCTTCTGCTTGAAGGCCAAA
>DOIS01000298.1 GCA_003511785.1 Paracoccaceae bacterium | reverse complement strand
GATCCATGCCTTCGCTGCGCTGCTTGGAGCGGGGGTTGTCGTGTTGGGCGACAGTCTTGAGCTGCACGCGGGTTGGACCGCCGCCTGTGGCGTGGCCGTCGCGGCCTTGTTTCGCATCGTCAGCGTTTGGCGCGGCTGGCACGCGCCCCGGGCACCGCGCCGCTGAAGGCGGGGCGGCTGGCGCGTCGCCTTTCCAGTCGCGGTCGCGCCTCAGCCGAGTAACCAGGCACCCAGGGCCAGGGTCAGAGGCAGCGTGACGAAGGCGAACGCGGTCTGGGCGGTGATGATCGCGTTCATAAGCGGCACATCGCCCCCGGTTTCGGCCGCCAAGGCCGCCGAGGACGGGGCGGTAGGCACGGCGGCGAAAATCAGCAGGATCAGCGCGGCCTGGCTGTCGAGCCCCTGCGCCAGGATCAGGACCAGCGCCGGGAACAGCACGAAGCGGCCGGCCAGCGCCAGGCCCAGCGGCACGAGCCGGGCCTTGAGGCCGCGCAGACGCAGCCCCGCCCCCACGCAGAGCAGCATCAGCGGCAGCGCCACGGCGCCCAGCATCCGCGTCACCTCGCGCAGCAGCGGGATGCGTCCGATCCCGGCCAGGTTCACCGCCAGCCCCGCCAGGATCGCCAGGATGAACGGGTTGCGCACCGCGTCCAGCAGCACCCGGCGCGTCACCGGCCCGCCCTGCGGCGCGGGCGACAGCGCCAGCAGCGCGGGCACGATGGACAGGTTGGTGACCAGCGCCAGCATGGCCGAGGCCAGCGCCGCCAGCGAAAGCCCCTCGGCCCCGAACAGGGTTTCGGCCACGGCGAGCGCCATGAAGGAATTGTGCCGCACCGCCCCTTGCAGGGCCGAGCCGCGCTGCGGCGCGGGCATGGTCCGTGTCAGCAGCAGAACCACCGTCCCGGCAAGAAAGAAGCTGCCCGCCAGGGTCACGGCGAAGGGGGCCATCAATCCGGGGTCGATGGCTGCGGTCGAGATCTTGTAGAACAGCAGCGCCGGGATCAGAACCCAATAGCCCAGCCGTGCGGCCATGGGCCAGAAGCCCTCGCCCGGCAGGCCGATCCGGCGCAGCCCGTAGCCCAGAACCACCAGCACGAAGATCGGCGCGACGGCGAGGGCGGCGCTCACGCCGGGGTCGCGCCGAAATCGGCGATCACGCGGCCGGTATTGCGCCCCTCGACCAACAGGGCCATGGCCGTGTCGATCTCCTCGGGCGGAATGGTGCGGGCGAAGCGTGCCGGATCGGCTGGGCGCAGGTCGTCCGCCATGCGGTGCCAGATGCGCCTGCGCAGGGCGGGCGGCGCGTTGGCGTTGATGCCGGTCAGGGTGACGCCGCGCAGGATGAAGGGGATCACCGAGGTTTCGAGCCGGTTGCCGCCCGCGTTGCCGATGGCGGCCAGGGCCGCGCCGGGGGCCGCGCTGCGCAAAAGCCAGACGAGAGGCGCGCCGCCCACCGTGTCCACCGTCCCGGCCCAGCGGCCTTTGTCCAGCATCCGTTCGGAGGCAGCGGGTGGCGCGATCACCTCGGACGCGCCCAGAGCGCGCAAATTGTCTTCCGCCTCGGGTTTCGAGGTGACCGCGACGACCTCGTGGCCCAGCCCGGCCAGCATGGCGACCGCGTGACCGCCGACCCCGCCGGTGGCCCCGGTCACCGCGACCGGCCCGGCCCCGGGCGTCAGCCCCAGCCCTTCGAGACGGTCCACCGCCAGGGCGGCGGAGAATCCGGCGACGCCCAGCGCGGCGGCCTGCCATCCGTCCAGACCCTCTGGGAGCGGCACCAGCCACTCTGACTCTGCCCGGACATACTCGGCCAGCCCGCCGTCGCGCGACACGCCCAGCCCCATGCCATGGGCGATGACCACCTGACCCGGCGCGAATGCGGGGTCGGCGCTCTCGACCACCTCGCCCACGGCCTCTATCCCGGCATTGACCGGCAGGGCGGTGGCAATCGGCGCCCTGGCCTGCCCGGCCAGCGCGTCCTTGTAGTTCAACCCGGCATAACGGACCCGGATCAGCGTATCGCCCGGGCTGAGCGCGCAAGTCTCCATGTCGCTCAGCGCGCCGTGGCTGAGCTTGCCTTCGGCGGTCAGGCGATAGGCCTTCATCTCGCGGCCTCGCGGCGGCGCAACATCTGTTTGGTGATGTTGAGCTGGTGGATCTGGCTGGTGCCCTCGTAGAGCCGGAACAGCCGCACATCGCGATAGTAGCGTTCGATGCTGCTGTGATCCGCGACGAAGCCCGCGCCGCCGAAGACCTGCACACAGCGATCCGCCACGCGGCCGCACATCTCGGAGGCGAAGTACTTGCACACCGACGCCTCCAGCGCGATGTCGCGCCCCTCGTCGCGGGATCGTGCGGTGGCCAGAACCAGTTGGCGCGCGGCCTCGATCTCGGCCCGGCAATCGGCCAGAAGGGCGGCGACCAGCTGGAACTCGACCACGGGCTTGCCGAACTGCTCGCGCGTGCAGGCGTGGTCCATCGCCATGTCCAGCATCCGTATCGCCGGTCCGGTGCGGAGCCCGGCCAAGTGAATGCGCTGCTTGTTCAGCACCTTCATGGCGGTCTTGAAACCCACGCCCTCGATGCCGCCGATCAGGTTCCGGGCGGGCACGCGACACCCCTCGAACTGCACCTCGCCCACCGGAGAGCCGGCTTGTCCCATCATTCGGTAGGGCGCCGAGGTGGTCAGGCCGGGCGTGTCGCGTTCCACCACGAAGGCAGAAATGCCGCGCGCGCCGCGGCTGTCGGGGTCGGTGCGGGCCAGCACGGTGAACAGGTCGGCGATGGGCGCATTGGTGATGTAGCGTTTCATACCCGTGAGCACGTAATGATCGCCATCGCGCCGGGCCGTGGTCTGGATGTTGCTGGCCTCGGAACCGGCCTCGGGCTCGGTCAGGGCAAGGCAGCCCGTGGCTTGCCCACTGGCCAGGCGTGGCAGGAGCCGGGCCTTCTGGTCCTCGGTCCCGTCCGCGACCAGCGCCTCCGACCCGATGCCGGTATTGGTGCCGACCCGGGCGCGATAGGCCACGGCGCATTGCGACAACTCCATCGCGGCCAGCACCAGTTCCTCGGTGGTCAGGCCGAGGCCGCCACATTCCTCGGGGATGGACCAGCCGAAGAATCCGCGCTCGGCCATGTCGGCGACGATCTCGGTGGGCACTTCGCCGGTTTCGGCCACGCGGTCCTCGTTGGGGTGCGCCACCTCGCGCACCCATGTGCGCACCTCGGTCAGCAGGCCCTCGAGCCTCTCGGGGGCGCGGATCATGGCCGACCCTTTCCGACAAAATCCGGTTTGCGCTTTTCCAAAAAGGCGGCGAGCCCTTCGGCCGCCTCGAGACCGAACCGGGCGCTGTTGATGCCGCGCGCCTCGAGCACGAGATGCGTGGCCAGGTCGTTGTGGGGCGCGGCGTTGATTTCATGCTTGATCACGCTCTGTGCCTGGGCCGCCCCGGCGGCCAGGCGCGCCGCGCGGGTTTGCGCCTCGGCCAGTGCGTCGCCCTCGGGCACCACCGCGTTGACGAGGCCCAGCGCGTGCAGGCGATCTGCCGTGACCGGATCGCCGGTCAGGCACATCTCGGCCACCATCTGGCGCGGGAGTGCATCGGTCAGGAAATGAGTGACGCCGCCATCGGGGGCGAGCCCGACCTTGACATAGGCCACGACGAATTTCGCGCCCTCGGCTGCCACGATCATGTCGCAGGCCAATGCCAGCGACAGCCCGGCCCCGGCGGCGCCGCCCTCGACCGCGGCGATGATCGGAGTGGGGCAGGCGCGCAGGGCCAGGATCATCGCGTTGAGCGCGTCGGGATTGGCCGAGACCTCGGCCAGCGTGCTCTGGGCGCTGGCCTTGAGGTTGTGGATGTTGCCGCCGGACGAGAAGAAGCCGTGCAGGCCATTGAGCACGATAGCGCGCACGCCCGGATCCTCGCCCGCCGCGATCACCTGCGCTTGCAGCGCGCGGTAGACCGGCGGGCTGATCGAATTGCGGGTTTGCGGCCCGTCAAGCGATAGGGTCAGGACCGCGCCCTCCCGGGTGGCGCGCAACTGGGTTTCGGGGGGAAGGGAGGCGTTCATGCGGCGCTGTCCTTGCGGTTTGGGGTGTCTTGTCGGGTTTCCTCGGCCACGAGGGCGGCCAGCCGGGCGCGGTGACTGTCGGCGCGGCCATGCAGCATGTCGGCCAGCAGCACGCGCTTCACCAGTCCGCCCAGGGCGTAGTCCTCGGTCATGCCGATGCCGCCATGCAGCTGGATGGCGCTGGCGGCGGCACGGCGGATGCGACCGCCGAGATAAATCTTGACCGCCGAGACGGCGCGAACGCGCAATGCCGCGCCGGCGCCGTCGCAGGCATGGGCGGCGAGGTGCACCAGTGACAGGAAGTGCTCGGTCTCGTGATGGAGATCGACCATGGCGTGCTGCAACGCCTGGAAGGCCGCGAGCGGGCGGCCGAACTGCTTGCGCTGCTTGAGGTATTCGCGCGTCATCTCGCGGGCAGCCATGAGCGCACCCAGCGCATCGGCGGCCTGGGCGGTGGCGGCGGCATCCTCGAGCCAGGCGGCGAGGCCGGAGGAGGCTGCGCCGGTCGCCAGGGGCCGCGCCCGGCCGAAGGCCAGGTCCGCCGCACCGTGCCCGTCCACCAGGCGAAAGGCGTCACGGTCCTGCACCGGCAGAACCGCGAGCCGGTCGCCGGGCAGGCAGACCAGCGCCTGCTCCGCCATGTCGCCGCCGGCCACAGGGCCGAGAGTGCCGGAAACGCGCCCCTCCGCGTCCTCGCGCAGCGGGCCGAGGGCCAGGCAGAGGCGCCCCGCGGGCAGATCGGACGCGAGGCCCGCACGCGACAGCGCCAACCCGGGCAACACCCCGCAGCCGATCACCGGGGCGAGCGTGGCGGCGCGCCCGGCCTCGACCAGCGCGGGCAGCATGTCGGTCAGTCCCATCCCGGCGCCATCCATCGCTTCCGGCCAGGTGGCGCGGGTCAGGCCGGTCTCTTCCAGCGCGTTCCAGGCGTCGCCCCCGCCCGCGAAAACGCGGGCGAAACTGTCGGCGATCATGCGTTGGTCGTCGGTGGCGGTGATGCCCATGCCGGTCTCTGTCATAGTCCCAGTCCCTGTTTGGCCACGATGTTCTTCATCACCTCGCTCGAGCCGCCGAAGATCGTGAAGGCGCGCGAGAACAGCCAACCATGGATGCCGTAGCCCTCGGCGCCGCGTGTCTCGGCGTCGCGCCAGGGCGCTGCGCGCGCGCCGGCGACCTCCATCGCCAGTTCCTGGATGCGCTGCTGGATTTCGCTGCCGCGCAGTTTCAACAGCGAGGCGAGCGGTCCGATGTCGGTGCCCGGCCCGATGGAGGAGAGCATCCGCAGGTTCGTGGCCTCTTGCGCCATGAAATCCGCCTCCAGATCGGCCAGCTTGGCGCCGAAGACCGGGTCGTCGATCAACCCGACCTGGGCCGCGAACCGTTTGAGCAACGACAGCTCGGCCTTGCTTTGCCCGACATTGGCGATGCTGACACGTTCATTGCCCAGCAGGAACTTGGCCACGTCCCAGCCGCGGTTCTCCTCGTGAACGAGACGGTCGGCGGGAACGCGCACGTCGTCCAGGAACACCTC
>DOIS01000365.1 GCA_003511785.1 Paracoccaceae bacterium | reverse complement strand
GGCGCCGAACCCCTCGCCGCGCGCCAGCCGCAGCGCGGCCAGCGCGGCAACGGCGGTCAGCGCGATCTGGATCAGCGACAGAAGCGCCGCCCGCCCCAGGTCGAAATCGAAGCGGAACGCCTGGTAGATCGCCAGCTCCACCGTGGTGGCGCGCGGTCCGCCGCCCAGAGTCAGCGCCACCGCGAAACTGGTCAGGCAGATGGCGAACACCACCGCCAGCACGCCCGATACCGCGCGCGCCAGCATCGGCCGCTCCAAGAGCCGCCAGATGTCACGCGGCCCGCAGCCCAGCTGTGCGGCCAGGCGGAAGCGTTCGGCGGGAATCTCCTGCCAGCCCTGGAGGATCAGCCGCGTGGCCAGCGGCAGGTTGAAGAACACATGCGCCAGGACCACCCCGTGCAGCCCGTAGATCGACAGAGGCGGCAGCCCGGCCCAGCCCAGCGCGGCGCTGACCCAGCCGCCGCGCCCGAATACCGTGAGCAGGCCCAGCACCGCCACGATCACCGGCAGGATGAAGGGCGCGCCCAGCAGCGTGATCAGCACGCCGCGCCCGGCAAATCGCCGCCGCGCCAGCGCGCGGGCGACCGGCACAGCGAGGCCCACGCTGAACAGCGCCGAAAGCGTGGCCTGCACCAGCGTGAACCGCACCGCCGCCCAGTCCGCCGCCGCCAACCCCGCGCCCGCCTCGGCGCGCAGGGCCACGGCGGCCAGCGTGCCCAGGACCAATGCCGCGACCAGCGACGCGGCGACGGTCCCGGGCCGCCCGCTCAGCGGCTGAGCGCGTCCAGCCATTCGGCCAGCGCCGGGTCACGCATCTCGGCCGCGTCCTCCGGCGCGAAGAGCAACGCCTTGTCCGGCTGAACCAGCGTGTCGAACTCCTTGGGCAACCCGCCCTCGGGCATCTTGGCGGGATACATCCAGTTGGTGGTGGGGATCACCGACTGCACCGGGTCGGTCAGAAGGAAGGCCAGGAACTCCTGCGCCAGCTCCGGCTGGTCGCTGGCGGCCAACATGCCCGCGACCTCGATCTGCATATAATGCCCCTCTTCGAACAGCGCGGCGGCCTTGCTGTCGTCCTCCTCCGCGATCAGGTGATAGGCGGGCGAGGTGGTATAGCTCAGCACCATGTCGGCCTCGCCCTCGAGGAACAGGCCATAGGCCTCGGACCAGCCCTTGGTCACGGTCACGATGTTGTCGGACAGCCCCTCCCAGATCGCCGGGGCCTCCTCACCATAGGCGGCCTTGACCCACATCAGCAGACCCAGCCCGGGGGTCGAGCTGCGCGGTTCCTGGATCACGATCGCTCTGTCGCTGTCGGCCAGTTCGCGGAAGCTCTCGGGCGCGTTCATGCCGGTTTCGTGGACGAAGGCGAAATAGCCCCAGTCGTAAGGCACGAAGGTCGCGTCGGTCCAGTCATAGGGCAGATCGTACTCCACTTCGACCCCATGAGGGGCGAAAAGCCCCGTCTCGGCCGCCGCCGCGACCAGGTTGGTGTCGAGCCCCAGCACCACGTCGGCCTCCGAGCGGTCGCCTTCGAGCTTGAGCCGCGCCAGAAGCGCGGCACCGTCGCCCGCGCCGACCAGGTTCAGGTCGCAGCCGCAGACCTCCTCGAACGCCTTCTCGACCGCCGGGCCGGGGCCCCAGTCGGTCACGAAGCTGTCATAGGTATAGACGGTCAGTTCGGGTGTCTGGGCCATGGCGGCCGTGGCACCGAAAAGACCCGCTGCAAATGCAAGATGTTTCATTGGCATCCTCCTTTTGCGGCGTAAGGCAAAGATTGGGGGATACCCGCAAACCTTCCCTCCGCCGGTATGAGCCGGTTCAGGTTCAACGGGTTCGCGCCATGCGCATCTCAGCCCTTAACAGGCACCCCGAGGTAGGGCGACATCTAATCCCCGCCCCCCGGCGAGGCAAGCGGGATCGGCGCTCCGTTAACCGATCCCGCGAAAAAGCCCGAAAACGGTCGACAGAATTTCGCGCATAGGTTGTGTCGCTTCAAGGCTTTGCAGAGAAATGTTTCACATGCGAAACGTAGCTTTCTCTGAATATGTTCATCCTTTCGCTCCCCGCCGCGCTGGCAAAACCGCTTGAGGCAGACCCGCCCCCCCGGTAATCACGCCGCAAAGGAGCGTCTGCCCATGTCCATCAACAGCTTTGGCCACCTCTTTCGCGTCACCACATGGGGCGAAAGCCACGGGCCCGCCCTGGGCGCCACGGTGGATGGCTGCCCGCCGGGCGTTCCCATCGACGAGGCCGCGCTTCAGCACTGGCTCGACCGGCGCAAGCCGGGGCAGAGCCGCTATACCACCCAGCGGCGCGAACCGGACGCGGTGCGCATCCTGTCCGGCGTGTTCGAAGGGCAGACCACCGGCACGCCGGTTCAGCTGATGATCGAGAACACCGACCAGCGGTCCAAGGATTACTCGGACATCATGGACAAGTTCCGCCCGGGCCACGCCGACATCACCTATTGGCAGAAATACGGGCATCGCGATTATCGCGGCGGCGGACGCTCCTCGGCGCGCGAGACAGCGGCGCGGGTCGCCGCCGGAGGGTTGGCGCGGGCGGCGCTGGGCGCGCTGGCGCCGGGCATCGAGATCATTGGCTACATGACGCAGATCGGCCCGCACGGGATCGACCGCGAGCGCTTGGACCTGGGCGAGATCGGCAACAACCCGTTCTGGTGCCCCGACGCCCGCGCCGCCGAGGATTGGGCCGATTACCTGGACGGGCTGCGCAAATCCGGGAACTCGGTCGGCGCGGTGGTCGAGGTGGTCGCGCGCGGCGTGCCCGCCGGTCTGGGCGCGCCGGTCTATGGCAAGCTCGACACCGACCTGGCGGCGGCGATGATGAGCATCAACGCCGTGAAGGGCGTCGAGATCGGCGAGGGGATGAACGCGGCCGCGCTGACCGGCGAGGACAATGCCGACGAAATCTTCATGGGCAATGACGGCGCGCCGGTCTATTCCAGCAACCACGCGGGCGGCATCCTGGGCGG
>DOIS01000248.1:1006-5473 GCA_003511785.1 Paracoccaceae bacterium | reverse complement strand
TCGGGCCTGACCTGCACCCATGAAAACGCGATGACCAAGGCGGGCGCCCAGGGCTGGGCGGCCGAGCAGGGCATCGCGCTGGTCTTTCCCGACACCTCGCCGCGGGGCGAGGGCGTGGCCGATGACGACGCCTATGACCTGGGCCAGGGCGCGGGGTTCTATGTCAACGCCACGCAAACGCCCTGGGCGCCGCATTTCCAGATGTGGGATTACCTGGCCACCGAGTTGCCCGAGCTGCTGGCCGAGCGCTTCCCCGTGGACATGGAGCGCCAGGCGATCACCGGGCACTCGATGGGCGGGCACGGCGCGCTCACGCTGGCCATGGGACTGCCGGGGCGGTTCCGCTCGGCCTCGGCCTTCGCGCCGATCGCCAATCCCGGCGCCTCGGACTGGGGGCGCAAGCAGCTCACCGCCTATCTGGGCGAAAACGAGGCCGCCTGGGCCGCGCATGACAGCACCATGCTGATGCGCGAACGCGGCTTTGACGGCCCGCTTTTGATCGACACCGGGACCGCGGACCAGTTCATCGACCTGCTGCGCCCCGAGGCGCTGGCCCAGGCCATCGCCGAACGGCGGCAGCAGGCCACGTTCCGCATGCAGCCGGGTTACGATCACAGCTATTTCTTCGTCGCCTCCTTCATGGAGGAACATGTCGGTTTCCACGCAAGGACTCTCTGGGCATGACCGCGCTCTACCTCGATGCCGATGCCTGCCCGGTCAAGGCCGAGGCAGAGCGCGTCGCCGACCGTTTCGGCATCGAGATGTTCGTTGTAGCCAATGGCGGGCTGCGTCCGTCTGCCCATCCGCGCATCACCACGGTGATCGTGGACCAGGGCCCGGACGAGGCCGACCGCTGGATCGCCGAGCGTTGCGGGCCGGGCGACGTGGTGGTGACGGGCGACATCCCGCTGGCCGCGAAGTGCATCGAGGCGGGCGCGCGCGTGCTGCGCCATAACGGCGAGGCCTTCACCCAGGCCAATATCGGCCAGCAGCTCGCCATGCGCGACCTGATGGCCGACCTGCGCGCCGCCAACCCCTTGAGCCAGGGTGGCGGCGGCAAGGGGTTCACGAAATCCGACCGCTCGCGGTTTCTCGACGCGCTCGACCGCGAGCTGCGCGCGGCACTACGCGAGGGAGCGGGATGAAGCAGGCGCAGGCAGTGATTTTCGACATCGGCAACGTGCTGATCGAATGGCAGCCCGAACGGTTCTATGACCGCGTGATCGGGCCCGAGCGCCGGCGCGCGATGTTCGCCGCGCTCGACCTGCACGGGATGAACGACGCGGTGGACCGGGGCGGGCATTTCACCGACACGATCTATGCCATGGCCGACCGTCATCCCGACTGGGCCGACGAGATCCGCATGTGGCACGACAACTGGATCGAGATGGCCTCGCCCGAGATCCCGCGCTCGGTCCGGCTTTTGCGGGCGTTGCGCGCGCGGCGTGCCGGTCTTCGCGCTTACGAATTTCGGCATCCAGAATTTCGAGATGGCCGCCCGCGACCACTACCCGTTCCTGCGCGAGTTCGACCGGCACTACATCTCGGGTCACATGGGACTGGCAAAGCCCGACGCCGAGATCTATGCCGCCGTCGAGGCCGATTGCGGCCTGGCGCCGGGCGCGCTTCTGTTCACCGACGACCGCGCCGAGAACATCGCCGCCGCTGCCACGCGCGGCTGGCAGACGCATCTGTTCAAGGGGCCGCAGGGCTGGGCCGATGCGCTGGTCGAGGCCGGATTTCTGACCGAGGAGGACGCCCGATGACCATCCCTTTCATTTCCTTCGACGAGGGCGAGGCGCTGCTCGACTGGGCCGGGCTGACCGAGGCGCTGGCCCGGGGCCACGACCTGCCCAAGGCCGAGATCGGCGATACCTTTCTCTACCGCGATCCCGACACGCTTCTGTCGCGGGCGGCCTGGATCGACGGGCTGGGTATGGCGGTCAAGACGGCGACGATCTTTCCGGGCAACCCGGGGGCGGGCAAGCCCATGGTGAACGGTGGCGTCTCGCTTTACGACGACGGCGACGGGACGCTCTCGGCGCTGGTGGATTTCCACCTGGTGACCAAGTGGAAGACCGCCGGCGACAGCCTGCTGGCGGCGCGCCGCCTCGCCCGGCCCGACAGTCGCAAGATCCTGATCGTGGGCGCGGGCACGGTCGGGGCGTCGCTGATCGAGGCCTTCGGCGCGGGGTTTCCCGAGGCGTCCATCACGCTGTGGAACCGCACCCGCGAGAAGGCCGAGGCGCTGGCGCGGGACTATCCCGGCGCCGAGGTAGCCAGCGAGCTGGCGGACGCGGTCGAGGCCGCCGACATCATCGTGACCGCCACCATGTCGTCGCAGCCGGTGATCCGGGGCGAGTGGCTGCGCCCGGGCCAGCATCTCAACCTGATCGGCGCCTATCGCCCCGACATGCGCGAGGCGGACGACGCGGCGCTCACGCGCGCGAAGCTCTACGTGGACAGCTATGACACCACCGTGGGCCATATCGGCGAAATCAAGATCCCGCTGGAGCAGGGCGTGATCGCGCGTGAGGACCTCGTGGCGGATTACTACACGCTTGACGCATTCACGCCGCAGGGCGCGGACGAGATCACGCTGTTCAAGAACGGCGGCGGCGCGCATCTCGACCTGATGACCAGCCGCCATATCCTCGACCGCTGGCAGGCGGCGCAGGGCTGAGGGATCACGCCGCCGCCGCGACCGGCGGCGGGGCCAGCGGCTTTTCCCGGATTGGCAGGTGCACCAGCGCCGAGAAGGCGCCCACGCCCACGCCGACCCACCAGACGAGGTCATAGGTGCCATAGGCATCGTAAAGCCGCCCGCCCAGCCAGACGCCGAGGAACCCGCCCAGCTGGTGGCTGAAGAACACGATCCCGTAGAGCGTGCCCATGTAGCGCAGCCCGTAGATATGCGCGACCAATCCGCTGGTCAGCGGCACCATGGTCAGCCAGAGCGCGCCCATGACAATGGAGAAGACGATCACGCTTGTGGGGGTGATGGGCAGCAGAATGAAGGCGGCGGCGGCGATGGTGCGCCCGGTATAGATCAGCGCCAGCAGGTTCTTCTTGGCAAACCGCTTGCCGGCCCAACCGGCCGCCAACGTGCCCGCGATATTGGCCAGCCCGATCAGCCCGATGGCCACCGCGCCCAGGGCGGAGGCGGTGGTGATGCCCAGCCCGTGCAACATGCCGCCGGGCTCGACCGGGCCGCACATCTCGGTCACGAAGGCGGGGAAATGCGCGATGATGAAGGCCAGTTGATAGCCGCAGGAGAAGAAGCCCAGGAAGATCAGCGTGAAGGACGGATCGCGGAACGCCTTGCCCAGCACATGGCCCAGCGATTCCTCGAGTTCGGCCTTGCTGGCGGGGGCCGGGCCGCGCATCAGCGGCAGGGTCAGGATCAGCGCCAGGATCAGGGCGGCGAAGACGAGGAAGGTCTCCTGCCATGTGAGAAAGCTCATCAGCCATTCCGCCGCCGGCGCGCCCACCACCTGGCCCGCGCTGCCTGCCGCGGTGACGATGGCCAGCGACATCGAGCGGTTCTCGTCCGAGGCGGCGCGGCCGACCACCGCGAGCACCACGCCGAAGCCGGTGCCCGCCACCCCGAACCCCACGAGCCAGGCATAGAGTTGATGCTCGAGCGGCGTGGTGGAGAACGCGGTCAGCACCATGCCCAGCGCATAGGTCAGCGCCCCGATGACGATGGCCTTGCGGTCGCCGATCTTCTCCGCGATGGCGCCGAAGATCGGCTGCCCGATTCCCCAGGCAAGGTTCTGGATGGCGATGGCCAGCGAGAACTCGGCCCGGGCCCAGCCGAATTCCTCGGCCACCGGGATCTGGAACACGCCGAAAGAGGCGCGCACCGCGAAACTGACCAGCAGGATGACCGCGCCCACGACGAGAACGGGGGGTGAGCATCGGGGTCTTGGCGGTCATCTGTCGCTCCGGCGCTGTGCGCGGGCAGGTTTGCCGACCCCGGCCCCCGGTCAATTCAGTATTCCTGATGCGCCGGTTCAGTTTTTCCAAACCGGCGGCCCCGGCGCGCGCTTTCCAATCGTCGGGCGCCGCGCTATGGCAGGGCCATGACCAGCCTTTCCGAGATCTACGCGGCCCGGGTCGCCGAGGGCAGCCTGCACCATGACACGGCGCAGGAGGCCGTTCTGCCCGAGTTCGACCGCATCCGCGAGGCGCTGCTCAACCGGCCGAAGCGCGGCCTCTTTCGCCGCGCGCCCGAGCCGCCCCGGGGGCTTTACCTGTGGGGCGGGGTGGGGCGCGGCAAGTCGATGCTGATGGACCTGTTCGTGGGGCAGCTGAACATCACGGGCAAGCGGCGGGTGCATTTTCATGCCTTCATGCAGGAAATCCACGCGGGCATGCATGAGGCGCGCGAAACCGGGGTGCAGGATGCACTGGCGCCGGTGGCGGCCTCGGTCGTAAAATCCGTGCGCCTGCTGGCCTTTGACG
>DOIS01000248.1:651-861 GCA_003511785.1 Paracoccaceae bacterium | reverse complement strand
GCGGCAAGTCGATGCTGATGGATCTCTTCGTCGAAGCGATGGGCGATTTCCCGGTGCGCCGGGTGCATTTCCACGCCTTCATGCAGGAGATCCATGCCGACCTGCACGAGGCCCGCAAGCGCGAGACCGAGGACGCGCTGGCCCCGGTCGCGGCGCGCGTGGCGCGCGAGGTGAAGCTCCTGGCCTTCGACGAGATGCAGATCACCGACA
>DOIS01000248.1:0-329 GCA_003511785.1 Paracoccaceae bacterium | reverse complement strand
ATCACCGATGCGATGATCGTGGGGCGGCTGTTTCAGGCGCTGTTCGACGCGGGCGTGGTGGTGGTGACGACCTCGAACCGGGTGCCCGACGATCTCTACAAGGACGGGCTGAACCGGCAATTGTTTCTGCCCTTCATCCAGCTCATCAAGGAACGGATGCGGGTCTGGGAACTGGTCAGCCCCACCGATTACCGGCAGGACCGGCTGGAGGGCGGGCAGGTCTATTTCACCCCGATCGGACCGGAGGCGCGCGCCGCGATGGACCGGGCCTGGGCCGACCTGGCGGGCGGCAGGGGCGAGGAGTTGGTGCTGCATGTGAACAAGCGCGA
>DOIS01000361.1 GCA_003511785.1 Paracoccaceae bacterium | reverse complement strand
GTCCGAGCCGGCGCCGGGTTCCGAGAACCCCTGGCACCAATACTCATCGCCCGACAGGATCGGGGGCAGGAACCGGGCCTTCTGCTCTTCGGTACCGAAGCGCATGAGCACCGGCCCGATCATTTTCAGTCCGAAGGGGCGCAGGCGCGGGGCGCCGGCCATCATCGCCTCGGCGTCGAAGATGTATTGCTGCATCGGGTTCCAGCCCGGCCCGCCATGCTCAACGGGCCAATTCGGGGCGGCCCAACCCTTTTCCGCCAGGATGCGGTGGCAGCGGATCATCTCGTCGAACCCGTGCCGGCGATAGGCGAAGAAGCTGGCCGCGATCTCCTCGGGCAGATGCGCGTCGAGGAAGGCGCGCACCTCGTCCCGGAACGCAAGGTCGGCCTCCGATTGGAAGAGTTGCATGTGGGGTCTTTCGGAATTCGGATTGTAAGGCCCCCCGCGACACCCGGGCGCGAGGGGCGGGGGGATCACTCCGCCTCGGGCGGGACCAGTTCGGCGGGCACGTCAATGCCGACCTCGCGATAGTAGCGCAGCGCGCCCGGGTGCAGCGGCGCGTTCATCTGGTTCAGCGCGTTCTCGGGCGTGATGATCGACATCCACTTGGCGGCGCCGACCAGCTCGTCCTGGTTTTCGAAGATCGCCTTGGTGATGTTGTAGGCGACCTCCTCCGACATCCATTTATGGGTGCCGAGCCCCACGACCGAGCTGACCATGCGCACCGGCTCTTCGTTCACGAGGCCGGAATAGGTGCCGGGCTCGAGGAAGTCGAAGGCGCGGCCGGGCACCGAGGAGGCGGCCTTGACGCCCTCGGTCTCGAGCTTGTCGTCGGGGATGCCGAAGACGCGGAACTTGCCCAGGGCCGACAACTGCTGCAACTCGGCGCTGGGGATCGGGGTGGGCACGAAATAGATGTCGACCTGGCGATCCTGGAACGCCTGTTCGGCCGAGGCCCAGTCGAGGTTCACCGGCTCGAAATCCTCGTCCGGCTTGAACCCGGTTACGCCCTCGATCACCTGGGTGATGACGGTGCGCCCGGCGCTGGCGGGCGGGCCGATGAAGACCTTCTTGCCCTTCATGCCCTCCATCGACTCGATGCCCGAGTCGGCCCAGGCGATCGCGTGATACGAGCCCAGCGGGTAGTTCATCAGGCTGCGCAGGTTGGCGAACAGCTCGGGCGCGTTAGCCATGTCCTTGTACAAGCGCGTGCCGTCGCGGAGATAGCTGTTGATCGACACGGCGGTCACGAACAGGTCGAGCTGCTGGTTCGCCGCCTCGACCGCCTGTCGGGTCGCGGGCGAGCCGGTGGCAAGTTGCGTGGAGTAATCCAGCTCGTTCTTGAGGATCTGCGAAACCGCGATGGAAAACACCGTTGTGGGCGAGGCTTGGCCCAGCGACGCCATGCGCAGTGTCTCGGCCTGGGCCGCGACCCCTCCGGCCAGCAGCGCGGCCCCCGTGGCAAGCGCAAGCGCCCGCCGTCTCAGATTGAATCCCATTGTCACGTTCCTCCCTTGGTTTGTGATAGTGGTTCTGTCGCAGGTGCAGCGCGCGCTACCAGTCGACCGGGCAGTGCCAGCAGGGCCAGCGCGGCCAGGATCAGCGCGTATTGCAGCATTGGCACCTGGATCACGAGACCTACGGCCAGTGCCAGCCGCAGCGCCTGCATGGGCAGGCCCAGCCGCCCGGCGGCATAGCCCGCCAGCCCGGTGTTGAGCAGCCAGATCGACAGCGCCAACGCGATGCAGACACGGGCGAAGCTCAGCGGGTCGAACGGACCGATCAGCAGAAGCTGCGGCTCGTAGATGAAGATGAAGGGGATGATGAACCCCACCAGCGCAAGCCGCAGCGCCACGAAGGCGGTACGCATCGGGTTCGACTGCGCGATGGGGGCTGCGGCGAAGGCGCCGATCGCCACCGGCGGCGTGATCGCCGAGAGCACGCCGAAGTAGAACACGAACATGTGCACCGCCAGCGGGTCGGCGCCCAGCTTGGTCATCACCGGACCCAGCACCAGAACGATGATGAGATAGGCCGGAAGGGTGGGCATTCCCATGCCCGGCACCAGGCAGGCGAAGGCCGTGACCAGCAGCGAGCCGAAGAGCCAGGTGTCGCTGAAGGACGAGATCACCGAGGCGAAGGTCAGCCCCAGCCCGGTCAGGTTCAGCACGCCCAGGATAATCCCGATGCAGCCCACCGCCACCAGGATCGAGGCACAGGCCCGCCCGGCCTTGGCCGCGATGTCCCAGTAGAGCTTCAGGCTGCGCCGGTTGTCGCGCTTGAAGAGGCCGAGGCCCAGCGCCAGCACCACCGCCACGAAGCCTGCCATGGCGGGCGAGCGGCCCATAACCAGAACCGTGACGATGGCCAGGATCGGCAGGGCGAAATGCAGCGAGGCGATATAGTCCCTGCCGGTCAGCTTCACGCGCTCCTCGGCCGGCACGGGCTGGATGCCCGAGGCTGACGCCTGCACCGAGATCGCCGCGAAGAGCGAGCCGTAATAGAACAGTGCCGGCACCAGCGCGGCCAGCGCGATGGTGGTGTAAAGCTCGCCGGTGAGGTCGGCCATGAGGAAGGCTGCGGCCCCCATGACCGGCGGCACGATCTGCCCGCCGGTCGAGGCCGCCGCCTCGATCCCGCCCGCCGTGGCGGCCGGGAAGCCGCGCCGCTTGATCATCGGGATGGTGAACGAGCCCGAGCCGACCACGTTGGCGGTGACGCTGCCTGACATCGAGCCGAACATGGCGCTGGCGACAACAGCGGAATGCGCCGGCCCGCCCCGCGTGCCGCCGGTGAGAGCCACCGAGGCCCGGATCAGCGCGTCGCTGGCGCCGGTGCCCTCCAGCACCACGCCGAAGACAACGAAGACCAGAACCACACGGATCACCACCCCGGTGGGCATCCCGAACACGCCCTGGAACCCGTACCAGACATTCTCCATCGCCCGGCTGAGGTTCACGCCCGCGTGGTTGAGGAAACCCGGCAGGACATGGCCAAACAGACAGTAGACCAGCGCCAGGGCCGCGATGATGACGATGGGCAGGCCGAACAGCCGCCGCGTCGCCTCGAGCAGCACGGCGCAGCCCGCCAGCGCCAGCCAGGCGTCCAACGGGGTGAAGAAGTAGAACGCCCCCTCCATCAGGTGTTCGACCTGGGTAAAGCGGATGCAGGCCGCCACGATCACCGCGATCAGCACGGCGTCCAGCGCCGTGGCGGCCATGTGCCCAGCGCGCGAAGGGGGGTGGATCGTGTTGAAAGCCGGGTTGGTGATCAGAGCGATCACTACCGCCGCGCCGACCAGCATGTTGCGGCCGAAGGCGATGTCCCACGGGCCGGAATAGGCAATCCAGACCGATTGCACAGCCACGGCCACCGAAAGAGCTGCGGCGACGAACAAAGCGGCCTGGCGCAAAGAGAAGGGCCCCGCGCTCATTCCGCCGCACTCCGGGCCGGGCGCGCGGCTTCGGGCGTGGCGAGATAGGGGCAGTCGGTAAGGCTCCAGTCGGGCTGCGGCTCGGTTCGGAAGATCTGGCGCGATGCACCTCGTCCGGGCCGTCGCCGATTCGGAACCAGCGCGCATAGGTAAAGGCGTGATGGGTCGGCAG
>DOIS01000178.1 GCA_003511785.1 Paracoccaceae bacterium | reverse complement strand
TTTTTTTTTTTTTTTTGTGCGGGGGGGGGGGGGCCCCCCCCCACACCCCCCCCCCCCACCCCCCCCCCCCCGCCCCGCGGGGGGCCGGGGGCCCCCCCCCCCCCCCCCCCCCCGCCGTCACAGCAGGAAATCCGCCGAGGTCATGTCCACCACCCCGGTCAGGTCGATGCGCATGTCGGAGTTGCCATCCCCGTCCAGGTCGATCCGCAGCCGCGTGTCCCCGCCGGTGTCGATGGCCCGCAACTCGGCCTGACCCGAGCCGGTGAATCCGCCCGCGCCCAGGAAGACGATCTGCCCCTGCACCAGTTGCGACAGATCCACCAGGTCCTCGCCTTGCACGAAATCGGTGATCCTGTCCGACGCGGCGCTGTTGGTGCTGTGCGCGGCGCGCAGGAACAAAAACACGTCCGCGCCGTCATTGCCGGTCAACTGGTCCGCTCCGGTGCCGCCCAACAGCGTGTCGTCGCCGTCGCCGCCGAACAGCCGGCCGGCGCCGCGATTGCCCACCAGCCGGTCGTCGCCCTCGTCGCCGCGCAGCCGGTCCGCTCCGGCGCCGCCGCGCAGCACGTCGTCGCCCTCGCCGCCCCAGAGCTTGTCGCTGTTGGCCCCGCCCAGGATCATGTCGTCGCCCGCGCCGCCGCTGATCCCGTCCTCGCCCGCGCGCCCCTCCAGGCGGTTATCGCCGCCATTGCCCGTGATGCCGTTGTCCAGATCGTTACCGATCCCATCGATGTCGGCCCCGCCGAGTAGCGTGAGAGTCTCGAAATGATCGCCAAGGGTCCAGTCGACCTCGGATTGCACCTCGTCGGTGCCTTCGCCCGTATTCTCGACCAGCGCGAGGGAGGCGTCGTCGACGATATAGGTATCGTCGCCTTCGCCCCCCGACACCATGCCGTTTACCACGCCGCCGCGCCCATCGAAGATGTCGGCGCCCGCGCCCAGCGACACGTCGCCATCCATCACCCCCTGGTTGGTCACCTCGTCCACGATGGACGAGCCGAGAAGCGCCCCGGTGCCGCCGCTGATGACGCCGCGATTGATCACGGTCTGCGCCGCGCCCGACGCCACCCCGGCCATGTCCACGCCCCACCATTGCAGCGCCGTGATCTCGCCGCCATTGGTGATGCTGGACCCGCCATAGGTATAGAACCGCACCCCCGCCCCCTCGGTCGAGGTGGCGATGAGCTGGCCGCCGGCCTGGTTGATGACCTCCGTCAGCCCGCCCTCGGAATAGACCGCGCTGTTAAAGCGCACGTCCGCGAAGGCGTCCATAGTAATCGTTGGCCGAGATCGTGCCGGAATTGACCAGTTGATCGCCAGCGCCCCCGCTCAGCCCCATGAACACGCCGGAGGCGCCCTCGATGACCCCGGTGTTGACCACGGCGTTGTGGGCGATGCTCAGGACCGCGATCGTGTGCTGCGCAACGATCTGCCCGAAATTGCTCAGCTGGTTGGACCCGCCTGCCAGGAAGATCGCGGTGTCGGAATAGGCAGGATTGAACGAGGTCCAGCTGCCGGTCTCGCCGATCGTGACATGCGAGTCCGAGCCGCTCAGGTGGTTCGCGTCGTCGTCGATGACGTTGCCGTGAATGACGATCATCAGGTCGTCATAGGTCAAGCCGCCCAACAGGTTCGTTGTGGCCGATCCCCATGTCACGCCTTCACTGACGTAGAGCGCGTCTCCGTCTGCGGAGAATGAGTGTGCGGTTCCTACAACCGTGCCGGAGGTGGAAATAACGGTGAGAGTCATGGCAATGTCTCCAGATCAGTTTGTCCCGGCAGGTCGCTCCGCCGGGAGCCCGCACGATCACAGCGCGGGACGGGACGAGGACCGGCTGGACTCCGGACGCCGGGTAAACCTTGATCCACCTCAATTACATTCCAGCACGGGAATGTTTTGAGCGGATTCCTGCCGGGCCCGCCATCGCGATCCGGGGGTCTTTGGACTCTGGCCCCCGCGCCGCACATGGGCTAAAGCGGGCGCGCACCGAAAGAGGCAGGAGTCACAGCTTTATGGCGCGCTATCTCGTCACCTCGGCCATTCCCTATATCAATGGCATCAAGCACCTGGGCAATCTGGTGGGGTCGCAATTGCCGGCCGACCTGTTCGCGCGCTACCAGCGCGGGCGCGGGCACGAGGTGATGTATTTCTGCGCCACTGACGAGCACGGCACCCCGGCCGAACTGGCGGCGGCCAAGGCGGGCAAGCCGGTGGCCGAGTATTGCGCCGAAATGCATGGCGTCCAGGCCGACATCGCGGCCCGGTTCGGCCTGTCCTTCGATCATTTCGGGCGCTCCTCCAGCCCGCAGAACCACCGCCTCACCCAGCATTTCGCCGGGCGTCTGGCCGAGGCCGGGCTGGTCCGCGAAGTCACCGAGAAACAGGTCTATTCCAAGGCCGACGGCCGGTTCCTGCCGGACCGCTATATCGAGGGCACCTGCTCCAATTGCGGCTATGACAAGGCCCGTGGCGACCAGTGCGAGAATTGCACCAAGCAGCTCGACCCCACCGACCTGATCGAGCCGCGCAGCGCGATTTCCGGCTCGACCGACCTGGAGGTGCGCGAGACCAAGCATCTCTATCTCTGCCAGTCCCAGATGAAGGACCGGCTGGAGCAGTGGATCGACACGCGCGAGGGCTGGCCGACCCTGACCACCTCGATTGCCAAGAAATGGCTCAACGATGGCGACGGGTTGCAGGACCGGGGCATCACCCGCGATTTGGACTGGGGCATCCCGGTCAAGAAGGGCACCGAGGATTGGCCGGGCATGGAGGGCAAGGTCTTCTATGTCTGGTTCGACGCGCCCATCGAATACATCGCCTGCGGCGCCGAATGGGCCGAGGCGAACGGCAAGACGGATGCCGACTGGGAACGCTGGTGGCGCACCGACAAGGGTGCCGAGGACGTGACCTACGTGCAGTTCATGGGCAAGGACAACGTGCCCTTTCACACGCTCTCCTTCCCGGCCACCATCATCGGCTCGGGCGAGCCGTGGAAGCTCGTGGATTACATCAAGTCGTTCAACTATCTCAACTATGACGGAGGCCAGTTCTCGACCTCCCAGGGGCGCGGCGTGTTCATGGACCAGGCGCTGGAGATCCTGCCGGCGGACTACTGGCGCTGGTGGCTGC
>DOIS01000217.1:746-2659 GCA_003511785.1 Paracoccaceae bacterium | reverse complement strand
CTGATGATCCTGTGTCACCTGGTCACCGGCGAGAAATCCGTCACCGAGTTGGAGGACCTGCTGTCGGCCCGCCAGGCCGCGGTTTCGCAACAGCTCTCGCGCCTGCGGCTCGAGGGGCTGGTGGTGCCGCGCCGCGAGGGCAAGGCGATCTACTATCGGCTGGCCGACGACCGTCCGCGCCGCATCCTCGAAGTGGTCTACGACCTGTTCTGCACCTCGGACGACACCGGCCCCGCCGCCGAGCCGGACAGGTCGCAGCACGCGGCGCGCGCCGCGGTCTAGCCCCACGCCGGGACCACCCTCCGCCTCTTCCGCCATCGATCACGTCGCCGCGCGCGCCCTTGCGCAGCGGCGCCGCCTCCGGCACAGTCATCCGGCACGGGACGCGGGGGAGAGCGATGCTGTCGGTGCTCACCGAGACACAACTCATGGCGCTGGTCGGCCTGGGCGGCGGGCTGGCGCTGGGCCTCGCCGCGCGGCTGGGGCGCTTCTGCACCCTGGGCGCGATCGAGGACCTGCTCTATGGCGGGTCCGACACCCGGATGCGCATGTGGGCGCTGGCCATCGGCACCGCCGTGATCGGCGCCTTCGCGCTGATGGGGACGGGCTATCTGGACGGGGCACAGACCTATTACCTGTCGATCCGCTGGATGCCGCTGGTCTCGATCCTGGGCGGGCTGATGTTCGGCTATGGGATGGCACTGTCGGGCAATTGCGGCTACGGTGCCATCGCGCGGCTGGGCGGGGGCGACCTGCGCTCCTTCGTGATCGTGCTGGTGATGGGGGTCTCGACCTATGTCGTGCTGGCCGGCCCGCTGGCCCCGCTGCGCAACGCGCTCTTCCCGCAACAGGACGTGACCACCGAGGTTCCGCCCGGCCTGGCCCATCACGCCGCCGCCCTCACCGGGCTGCCGCTCTCGGGCATCGGCATCGCCGTGGGTCTGGGCATCTGCGCGCTGGCGCTGGCCTCGCGCGAGTTGCGCCGCGACCCGCGCGCCCTGGCCTGGTCGGTGGTGGTGGGGCTGGCCATCGTGTCGGGCTGGGCCGGGACCCAATGGGTTCACAGCAACGGGTTCGAGCAGCTTCCCGTCGTCTCGCACAGCTTCTCCGAACCGATGGGCGACTCGATCCTCTTCGCCATGCTGGGCAGCCTGCGCCCGCTGTCCTTCGCCGTGGGCTCGGTCGCGGGGGTCTGGCTGGGGGCGTTCATCGGCTCCCTGCTCAAGGGGCATTTCCGCTGGGAGGCCTGCGAGGACCCGCGCGAATTGCGCCGCCAGATCGTCGGCGCGGCGATCATGGGCGCGGGCGCGGTGATCGCGCTGGGCTGCACCGTGGGCCAGGGACTGTCGGCCTTCTCGGTGCTGGCAATCAGCGCGCCGGTCACCTTCCTGGCGATCTTCGCCGGGGCGGCTCTCGGCCTGCGCCAGCTGATCGAGGGCTTCTCGCCCGCCGAGTGACGGCGCCGGACCAGAGCCAGGCTCGCCGTCGTCATCCGCACCCTCCCCGCCTCGGACATGGAAAATCCCGCGCCGTGGAACGGCGCGGGACTGGGTCAGACAGTATTGGTCGGTCAGAGAATGAAGTCGGCGTCCTCCAGGACGAAAACCCCTTCCAACTCGATTCTCAGGTCCACCAACGTGTCGCCATCGGTATCGCCGAGAACGATGGTGGATTGGCCGTCGTTGCTCAACCGATAGCGCAATTCGCCGGCAGACCCCGAGAACTCCGCATCTCCGATGAAGACGAACGCATTGTTGCGCCCGCCTTCCCGGGCGTCGATGTCGAACAGGTCGATCAGGTCACCGGGTGTCCCCACCGTGCCCTGCTCGAAGTCGCGGATGACATCGGTTGCGGCCACGCTGCTGTCGTCCGTGCTGGTGAAGACGAACACGTCGTTGCCCGCGCCGCCGGTC
>DOIS01000217.1:0-428 GCA_003511785.1 Paracoccaceae bacterium | reverse complement strand
TCGTTGCCCGCGCCGCCGGTCAGCCGGTCCGCGCCCTCGCCTCCGGCGATACGGTTTTCGCCATCGTTCCCACGAAGGTTGTTGTCCCCGCCATCCCCGGTGAGGTTCAGGTCACGCGAACCACCAAGGGTCGCGTTCTCGACACCCACATGGTCGTTCAGGTCGATATCGACACGGCTGCTCTGGGCGCGATCCCCGGACGATGTCCCGCTGTCGTTGATCACGTCGTTCGAGTTGCGCAGGATGTACCGATCCCGCCCCTCGCCCCCATCGAGCAGGTCTTCGCCCCATTGCCCCGAGAGCGTATCGTCACCGCTGCTGCCGATGAGGGTGTCGTTGCCCCCTCCCCCGCGCAGGGTCCCGGAATCGAGCGCCGTCAGATGGTTGTCCGACGAGTTCCCGTCGAGCGAGTTGCCGACCCCCGAAAC
>DOIS01000056.1 GCA_003511785.1 Paracoccaceae bacterium | reverse complement strand
CGATCCGGGCGTGCTGCTCTACCTGATGGACCAGGGGCTGGGCGCCCGGGACATCACCCGCATCCTCTACAAGGAAAGCGGGTTGAAGGGGCTGTCGGGGATCAGCCACGACATGCGCACGCTCCTGGACAGCGACGATCCCCATGCCCGCGAGGCCGTGGATTACTACGTCTTCCGCATCCGGCGGGAGTTGGGCGCCATGGCCGCGGTGCTCGGCGGGCTCGACGGCGTGGTGTTCACTGGCGGCATCGGCGAGAACGCGGCGCCGATCCGGGCGCGGGTGATCGAGGGGCTGGAGTTCCTCGGCCTGTCGCTGGACCAGGAGGCCAACGCCGGGCACGGCCCGCGCATCGGCACCGGCCCGGCCGAGATCCTGGTCATTCCCACCGACGAGGAACGCGTGATCGCCCGCGCTGTGGCCCGCGCGCTGGCCGGGGATCGGAAAATTTGAAATTTTCCGGCCCATTTTCTTGGAAAGAAAATGGACGCGGGATGCGGCCGGCTCTACCAATCCATCAACGGAAGGGAGGCCGCCAATGATTTTCTACGACTGTTCCACCGCCCCGAACCCGCGCCGGGCCCGCATGTTCATCGCCGAAAAGGGGCTGGAGGTCGACACCCGCGAGATCTCCATCGCCAAAGGCGAGCAGCTCTCGCCCGCGTTCCGCGCTGTCAATCCGCGCGCCACGGTGCCGGCGCTGGTTACTGACGAGGGTCCGACCCTGACGGAAAACCTCGGCATCGCCGCCTATCTCGAGGCGAAATACCCCGAACCGCCGCTGATGGGCGACCCCCCGCCGAGAAGGGCGCGGTGCTCGATTGGAACGCCATCGTCGAGCAACAGGGCGGGTTGCCCATCGCCGAGGTGTTGCGCAATTCCAACCCGCACATGAAGGGCCGCGCCATCCCCGGACCCTCGGATTTCGACCAGATCCCGGAGCTGGCAGAACGCGGGATGAAACGCGTGCCGCTGTTCTTCGACCTGCTCGAGGCGCGTCTGAAGGACAGCCCCTGGCTCGCCGGCGCCCGCTTCACCCTGGCCGACATTACCGGTTTCGTGATGGTCGATTCGCCCGCGTCATCAAGCAGCGGCTCGGCGATGACCACGCGGCCGCGCGCGACTGGTTCGAGCGGATCAAGGCGCGCCCCAGCGCGGCCCTGTGAAAACCGCGTGACAGGCACGGGGAGAGCGGGCACAACCGCCCGGTGACGATCAGGTGGAGGCCCCATGCACCTGTCCGAGACCGCGCAAAGCGTCCAGTCGACCATCCGCGCCTTTGCCCGCGACCGTATCGCCCCGCGCGCCGCCGAGTTCGAGGCGGCGGGCGGCTACCCGCCCGAGCTGTTCACCGAGCTGGCCGAGCTGGGCCTGTTCGGCATGACCGCGCCTGAGAGCTATGGCGGTGCCGAACTGGACCACGTGACCTATGCGCTGGCCCTGATCGAGATCGCGGCGGCCGACGGGGCGCTGTCGACCATCCTGTCGATCCAGAATTCCATCGTGATCGGCGGGCTGCTCAAGGACGGGACCGAGGCGCAGAAGTCGCGCTTCCTGCCCGAGCTGACCTCCGGCCGGGCAGTGGGCGCCTTCGCGCTGACCGAACCCGACGCCGGCTCGGACGCGGCGGCGCTGCGCACACAGGCGGTCCGACAGGGCGACGCTTGGGTTATGAACGGCGCCAAGCAGTTCATCTCCTCGGCGAAATCCGGGCAGGTGACCATCGTCATCGCCGTCACCGACCGCGAGGCCGGCAAGCGCGGCATGACCGCCTATCTCGTGCCCACCGACACGCCGGGCTACATCGTGGACAAGGTCGAGCACAAGCTGGGGCAGGGCGCCTCGGACACCTGCGCGCTGCGCTTCGAGAACATGAGGGTCCCGGACGAGCTGCGCCTGGGCGCCGAGGGCGCGGGCTACAAGGTCGCGCTCTCCAATCTCGAAGCCGGGCGCATCGGCATCGGCGCGCAATCCGTTGGCATGGCGCAGGCGGCGCTGGAGATCGCGGTGGACTATGCCCGCGACCGCCGGTCCATGGGCAAACCGATCCTCGAGCACCAGGCGGTGGGTTTTCGCCTGGCGGACCTGGCCGCGCGGCTGGAGGCGGCCCGCCAACTGGTGCTGCACGCCGCCGATCTCAAGGATCATGGCCAGCCCTGTTTGCGCGAGGCCAGCATGGCCAAGCTGGTGGCCTCCGAGACCGCCGAGGCGGTGGTGTCGGGCGCGATCCAGACCCTGGGCGGCTATGGTTATCTCGAGGAATACGGGCTCGCCAGGATCTACCGCGACGTGCGGGTGTGCCAGATCTACGAGGGCACCTCCGACATTCAGCGGATGGTGATCGCGCGCAGCCTCTAACCGACCGCGCTCGACCGGCCGCCGCGCACGCGGCCGCTGTCGGGCATGGGTATTTGCAACCAGAAAGAAGCAGGGTCGAAGCGCCCGGACCGGCGACCGTCCGTCCATCAGGATATGCCTTGCCGCCGACCGGGCCGCTTCTTCCTGGTGCGGTCATCGGCTCCCCAGCCTGTACCGCGCAGACAAGGTGGCGCGATTCGGGTTAACAACTTCTTGCCGCTTCTTTCTGGTTGAAAATACCCCGGCACGCGGGTCCGGCCCGCGATCCGCACGGGCAGGGGTGCCGCCTCTGGTGCAGCCCCGGCAACCACGCTAGCCTTGCGCCGCCAAGGAAGGAGACAACATGACGCAGACTGCGGACGCGATCATCATCGGCACCGGCGTGATCGGTGCGGCGCTCGCCTACGAGATGGCCAAGGCCGGGTGGAGGACCCTGTCGCTGGACCGCAACAGCCAGACGGGGCATGGCTCCACCGCCGGCTCCTGCGCCATTGTGCGGATGCATTACTCGACCTTCGACGGCACCGCCTTCGCTTGGGAGGGCTATCATTACTGGCGCGACTGGGCCGACTATCTGGGCCTGCCCGAGGGCGCCGACCTGGCCCGGTTCCGCCAGACCGGCTGCCTGGTGATGAAGACCGAGGCGAACGGCCATCTCGAGAAGCACAAGCAATTCAGCCGAGAGCTCGATTGCCCGTTCGAAGACTGGACCGCCGAGCAGGTGGCCGCGCGCCTGCCCTATTACGCGATGGACAGTTTCGCCCCGGCCCGGCGACTGGACGACCCGGCCTTTGGCCAGCCCAATGGCGGGCGCATGGGCGGCGCGGTGCTCTGGCCGCTGGCGGGTTATGTCACCGACCCGGCCTTGAGCGCGCAGAACCTGGCTGACGCCGCCCGGCGTCACGGCGCCGAGGTGAGGGGCGGGGCCGAGGTGGTCGACATCCTGCAAAAGGGCGGACGGGTCGCCGGCGTTCGCCTTGCCTCGGGCGAGGAACTGCACGCCCCCGTTGTCATCAACGTGGCCGGGCCTGGCTCGGCTCGGGTCAACGGGATGGCCGGCGTTCTGGACGACATGACCATCACCACCCGGCCGCTACGCCAGGAGGTGGTGCATCTACCCGCCCCCGAAGGCGTCGATGTCGAGGCCGACGGCCTGATTGTCTCGGACAGCGACATCGCCTGCTATTGCCGCCCCGAGCGGGGCAACAACATCCTGGTGGGCAGCGAGGACCCGCCCTGCGATACGCATCACTGGGTCGAGAGCGATACCGATTTCGACCGCGACTTCTCCGAGCAGTGGACCACCCAGGCGATGCGCTATGCCCAGCGGGTGCCAACGCTGGGCATTCCCAGCCGGATGCGCGGGGTGGTGGAGCTGTACGACGCCTCGACCGACTGGATCCCGATCTATGACAAGTCGGCCCTGCCGGGATTCTACATGGCCTGCGGCAGCAGCGGGAACCAGTACAAGAACGCGCCCATCGCGGGCAAGATGATGGCGGCGCTGATCGACTATTGCGAGGGCGGCGCGGATCACGACACGCGACCCTTGCGCTTCCACCTGCCCTATATCGGGCGCGAGATCGACGTGGGTTTCTACTCGCGCAGACGGCCGATCAACGAGGAGTCGAGCTTCTCGGTGCTGGGCTGAGCCACCATGCGGGTCAGGTCGGCCACCCGCGCGCTCATCGGCAGGTGCCCGGCCTGGACCTCGGCCACCGGCACCCAGCGCGCGTCCCGCGCGTCGTCGGCGGCGCGCGCCACACCTGTGACATAGGCGCAGCGGATCGCCGTCAGCCGGTAATCAGCCACCACGCGCCCCGCCGCGTCGTGGCGCAGCACCTCGACCTCTGCCAGATGGCCCAGGGCGCGGGCGGTCCGCCGGTCTCTTCATGCAACTCGCGCAGGGCCGCGGCCTCGGCGCTCTCGCCGGGCTCCACATGGCCGCCGGGAAAGCCCCAGAGCCCCAGGTCGGGCGCCTTGCCGCGCTGCACCAGCAGCACGCGGCCCTCATGGAGCAGCACGGCGATGGCCCCGGGCACCGGGCCTCCGGGGCGGCGTGCGACCGGCGCCCCATCGGTCTGGTCGTCACCCGGCGGCACAGCCGCGAATGTCCACCGCGTGGTCGCGGCCCAGAACCGTGATGCGCAGCTGCGAGCGATCCAGCGCGTAGGCCCCGCCCGCGCCATGGACCAACTCCGCGGAGGCGATCAGCGTGTCGCCGCGCCGCGTCACCCGCGGCTCTTCGGCCCAGAGCGCAGGGTCCGCCGGCTCGATCACCGCGATCTCGTTGCCGCCCGCGGATGGCATGGTGATATGCGCCTCGACGCGGATTCCGTCGGGCGTGGGCGTCAGGTGGCAGACGCTGGCGCGTACCCCGGCCTCGCGGGCCGAGAACGGGCGTTGCGCCAGCGCCGCTGCGATGGCGGGGTTGCGCCCGGCCCGCGCATCCAGGGCCTGGTCGAAACGCAGCTCGCCGGGGATACAGACGTCCTTGCACAGTCCGAACGCGATCTCGCCCTTCAGCCGCACGGGCTGGCCGGGGATCTCGGGGGTGATCTCGACCGGCAGCACCATCTGCCGCTCATAGCCGATCGTGCGCACGCCGCCCTGGTCGAACACATGCGGCGCGGGCCAGGTGATCTGCACGGCGCGCAGGTTGCGCGAGCCGCGCCAGTCGATCTGCGGCGGGATGCCGGCCTCGCCCGGCGCACGCCAATAGGTCTTCCACCCGTCCGACAGGGTCAGCCGCAGAGCCGCCTGGTAGGTGCCGCGCTCGGTCATCCCGCCATCGAGCACGTCGAGGGCAACCAGGTCGTCCAGCGGCCCCGCGCGCATCGGCGCGGCGGCCAGCAGGCCTGCGGCGAGCGCGGCGGCGAGACGGAGGGCAAACATGCGAAACATGGAACCTAAATGGCCCAATCCACGTTGCTTGCCAAGTCACGTTCGGGTCAGCCGGGGAATTTCCGCGCGCGCCCCGAGAGCGAGACCTTGCGCGTCGCCGGGTCAGGGTCCATCCTGACCCCCTGAGGATCGGGACCGGCGAAAAGGGGTGATGCCTGCCATGAATCTCACCGGAAAACTGCTGATCGCGATGCCCGGCATGGGCGATCCGCGATTCGATCATTCGGTGGTGTTCCTGTGCAGCCATGACGACGAGGCGGCGATGGGATTGATCGTCAACAAGCCCTCGGCCGACGTCACCATGAAAGAGCTGATGACCCAGCTCGAGTTGACGCCCGGCCCGGGTCAGCGCAACGTGCCGGTCTATTTCGGCGGCCCTGTCGAGGGCGCGCGCGGGTTCGTGCTGCACACGCCGGATTACGCCTCGAACCTGCAAACCCTGGCGGTGAACGACGGGTTTGCCATGACCGCCACGCTCGACATTCTCGAGGACATCGCCGAGGGGCGCGGCCCCGAGCGGTCGATGATGGTGCTGGGTTATGCTGGCTGGGGGCCGGGGCAACTGGAAAGCGAGATCGCCATGAACGGCTGGCTCACCACCGAGGCCGACCCCAAGCTGGTCTTCGACACGCCCAATGCCGAGAAATGGGGTGCCGCGCTGGCCCGGCTGGGGGTCGATCCCCTGACGCTTTCGGCCGATGCGGGGCGGGCCTGAGCGTCCCGCGCCGCGCCTGCCGCGGCGGGCGATGACGCGGCGTTTCGGTTGATTGACGCGGGCCCGGTGCCCGATACCTCGGAGTGAGTGCCCGCCGTTGCGTCACCCGCGCCTATTCCGGCCCCCTGTCGCGCGGCCCCGACCGGAGAAGACCCGATGCCCTTCCGCGCCCCCGTTTCCGAGTTCGAATTCCTTTACGCCCATGTCGTCGGATACGACCAGGTCGCCGCCACCGATCGCTATGCCGACGCCAGCAGCGAGACCGTCAGCGCGATCCTCAGCGAGGCCGGCAAGCTCTGCCAGGACGTGATGGCCCCGCTCCAGCGCAACGGCGACCTGCATCCCGCCCGGCTGGAAAACGGCGTGGTGCGCAGCCCTCCCGGCTATGCCGAGGCGTGGAAGGCGATTGCCGAGGGCGGTTGGGTCGGGATCAACGGCGATCCCGACTTTGGCGGCATGGGCCTGCCCATGTCGGTGTCGGCCGCGCTCAACGACATGATGTCGGCGGCCTGTCTCTCGCTGCAACTGGCCCCGCTGATGAGCCAGGGCCAGATCGAGGCGCTCGAGCATCACGCCAGCGACGAGCTCAAGGCGCTCTATCTGCCCAAGCTGATGTCGGGCGAGTGGTCGGGCACCATGAACCTGACCGAGCCGCAGGCCGGCTCGGACGTGGGCGCGCTGACCACCCGCGCGGTGCCCGATGGCGATGGCACCTATGCGATCACCGGGCAGAAGATTTACATTTCCTGGGGCGACAACGACTTCACCGAGAATGTCTGCCACCTGGTGCTGGCCCGTCTGCCCGACGCGCCCGCCGGCACCAAGGGGATCAGCCTGTTCCTGGTGCCCAAGCGCCTGCCCGACGACCAGGGCCGGGCGGGCCAGGCCAATGGCGTGAGCGTCGTCTCGCTGGAACACAAGATGGGGCTGCATGGCTCGCCCACTTGCGTGATGCAGTATGACGGCGCCACCGGCTGGCTGGTGGGCGAGGAGAATCGCGGCATGGCGGCGATGTTCACCATGATGAACAACGCCCGCCTCGGCGTCGGCCTGCAAGGCATCGGCGTGGCCGAGGGGGCGTTCCAGCACGCGCTGGCCTATGCCATCGAGCGCAAGCAGGGCACCTCGCTGCATGGTTACTCCATCGCCGCCCATGCCGATGTGCGCCGGATGCTGATGGAGATGAAGGCCGATGTCTTCGCCGCCCGCGCCATCGCGCTCTCCTGCGCCGTGGCGATCGACATGGAGGACGCCACCGGCGAGGATCATTGGGGCCGCCGCGCCGCCTTCCTGACGCCCATCGCCAAGGCCTTCGGCACCGAGACCGGCATCAACGTGGCCGATATCGGCATCCAGGTGCATGGCGGCATGGGCTTCGTCGAGGAGGCCGGCGCCGCGCAATACCTGCGCGACGTGCGCGTGACCGCGATCTACGAGGGCACCAACGGCATCCAGGCCATGGACCTGGTGGCGCGCAAGATGATGGACGGGGGCGAGGCCGCCGCTCGCCTGCTGGACGAAATCGAGACCCATGCCGAGCGCGCCCGCGCCCCGCTGCCCGAGCTGGCCGAGGCCGTCTGGCAGGCGACCGAGACGCTGCGCGAGACCTCGGAATGGCTGGTGGCGCAGGACGACACCGACAACCGCTTTGCCGGCGCCGTGCCCTACCTGCGCGCCTTCGCCCGGGTGCTGGGCGGGCATTTCCACCTGATGGCCGCCATGGCCGACCCGGGCGGCCCGCGCGAGGTGCTGGCGCGCTTCTATATCGAGCGGATACTGCCGGAACATGCCGGGCTTCTGGTTCATGCCCAGGCCGGCATGGGCGGGCTTTACGCGATGAATCTCGACCACCTGGCCTCGGCCTGATGGAGGACGCCGCCCAACTCGCCCCGCGCTATCCCTGGGAGAACCCGCCCGAGCTGGGCGCGGCCATCGAGGTGGCCGAGGGCGTGCTCTGGATGCGCCTGCCGCTGCCGATGAAGCTCGACCATGTCAACGTCTATGCGCTGGACGACGGCGACGGCTGGACGGTGATCGACACCGGCATGACCTCGAAGAAAAGCCGCGGCATATGGGAGGCACTGCTCGCCGGTCCTCTGGCTGGCAAGCCGGTGCGCCGCGTGGTCGTGACCCATCACCACCCCGACCACATGGGCAATGCCGGCTGGTTCCAGTCCGAGCACGGCGCCGAGCTGGTCACAACCCGCACCGCCTGGCTCTTTGCCCGGATGCTGACCCTCGACGTGCAGGAAAGCTGGCCCGAGGAGACGCTCGACTACTACCGCAGCGCGGGCATGGACCCGGAGGTGCTGGAAAAGCGCATGGCCGAGCGACCGTTCAACTTCTCGGACATGGTCTATCCCATGCCGCTGGGCTTCACCCGCGTGCAGCAGGGCGATGTCATCGCCATGGGCGGGTGCGACTGGGACGTGCATATCGGCAATGGCCACGCCCCCGAACACGCCACCTTCTGGAGCCGCGACGACAATCTCGTGCTGACCGGCGATCAGATCCTGTCCTCGATCAGCCCCAATATCGGCGTCTACGCGACCGAGCCCATGGCCGACCCGCTGGCCGACTGGCTGGAGGCCTGCGAGCGGCTGTCCGCGCTGGCCCGGCCCGACCACCTGGCGCTGGGCGGGCACAAGCTGCCGTTCACCGGGCTGCCGCGCCGGATGAGCCAGCTCATCGACAACCACCACGGCGCGCTCTATCGCCTGCTCGAGCACCTCTCGGAACCCAAACCCGCCTCGGCCTGTTTCGCACCGCTGTTCAAGCGCTCGATTTCCGAGGGGGAATACGGCCTCGCCCTGGTCGAGGCGGTCGCGCATGTGAACCACCTCTACCACACGGGCGCGGTGATCCGCACCCGTCGCGCCGACGGGGCGTGGCTCTACCAACGCAAGGGGTAAGCGCATGACCGACGAGATCAGGACCGCCGCCGAGGCCGCCGAGGCCGCCGCCATTCCCTGCGTGCACGAGGTGCACTGCGACGGGGACAAGACGGCGCTGAACGCGGTGCCCCCCGCATTTGCAGAAGCCGGCCGAGCGCAAGAGCCCGGCCAAATGGGCCTATGAACGGCTGATCCTCTACATCCAAAACTTCGAGAAACAGCTCGACCCGGAACACGAGGTCGCGCCGGGCTTCGCTGGCGCCGATGCGGGCGTGCTCAGGATCGAGGGGATGGGCTATTTCGATCCCGACATCGTGACCTTCTACGGCACCGACGCGCGCGGGGCGAAAACCCAGCTGATCCAGCATGTCAGCCAATTGGCAGTGATCCTGTGCGCCATGCCCAAACCCACCGACCGCCCCGAGGCCACGCGCATCGGCTTCCGCCTGGCCGCGGATCTCGAGCCCGAGGGCAAGGAGGCGCCGGAGACCTGACCGGTGCTCCGGATCGACCGACTCGCCTCCGCCCGGCAAGGATGGCCCCTTCCGAACTTCCTCTTGCCACAAATACTTCGGGGGGCGCGGGGGGCAGCGCCCCCCGCCCGGGTCGTGCCGCGCGCAGCGCGGCGCGACGCCGCATCGCAGCCGCACCGGGATTCCGTTTTGCGGCCGGATTGACAGGGTGACACGCTCCTCGCAATACGCTACCCAACCGGCAAACTTCGCAAGGGACACGCGACCATGGCTGAGCACAAAGACGGCGAAATGGACATCACCGAACAGGAAAAAACCTTTGACGGGTTCATGAAGTTCACCACCTGGACCGTGATCTTCCTGATGGTCCTGCTGGTCTTCATGGCCACCTTCCTCAGCTGACGGCCCGATCCATGCGCCTTTTCGCGGCGCTCGCCGCGCTCGGTCTTGTGCTGGCCGGCTGCGCCGCGCCCAAGGCCCCCTTCGCCAGCGACGCCCAGATCGCCGCCGTGTCCTTCCGCGACGCCGGCCCCGCCTATCTGCGTCTCTACACGATGATCAACAACCGCACCGGGGCCGGGGCGCATTCTTCGCTGATGGTCAACGGCTCGCAGCGGGTGATCTTCGACCCCGCCGGGTCGTTCTACGCCTCGATCGTGCCCGATCGCGACGACGTGCTCTACGGCATCACGCCCGCCGTGGCCACCGCCTACCAGAGCAGCCATGCGCGCAGCACCCATCACGTGGTGATCCAGACCGTCGCGGTCACCCCGCAGCAGGCCGAGACCGCGCTGGCGCTGGTGCAGGGCTATGGCGCGGTGCCCAGTGCCTTCTGCGCCAGTGCCACGTCCAACGTGCTGCGCCAGGTGCCCGGTTTCGAGAGCGTCGCCAACACCATGTATCCCGACCGCCTAGTCGCGCAGTTCGGCACATTGCCCGGGGTGCGGACGGAAGAATACCACGAGGATGACAGCCCCGATCTCCAGGCCGCGCTCAAGGCCCAGAACGCGGCGCTATCCCAATAGCCACAAAAGCGCGCCCAGCACCGCCGCGCCGGACAGGATCGCGGCGATGACGTTCTTGCTCCACAACCCCACCGCCAGCGTCACCGCTGCCGCCGCGAGCCGCGCGGGGTCGGGCGTGCCGCCGGTGGCCTGCGGCCAGATCACCAGCGCGAGCAATGCCCGAAAGTTG
>DOIS01000143.1 GCA_003511785.1 Paracoccaceae bacterium | reverse complement strand
CACTACCTAAAGATGTCGTCCTCGAAGGCAGCACCCGAACAACGCGCCATGACACCTATTCCGTCATCGGCGGCTCCTGGATCGAGACCTCCAGAACCGAGGCCGCGGCGGGCTTCGCCCGCGCCACCGCCGTCCTGATCGACTTCCAGCAGGCTTTGCGCGCGGTGCACGACCGCGTCGAAGCCGAGCGCGCAATGGTGCGTCTACTCGCGGCAGGCTGACACTGCATCGCGACGGGGCCGGACCACCCCTTCGCGCCAAGGCGCTGCGACACCTCCTGCTGCTCATGGCTGCCGCACCGGGTTTTTTCTTCGGCCTGTTTTCAATAGGATAAACGGACGACGGTCGAAGCCCGCTGAAAATTTTCGCCCTTTCGGCCGACTCGTCCTTCCGCGCTCAACGCAATCAACCCCCTTCCTTCCTGAGCGCTGTTGCTCGCCCGCAGCCTGGAAGGAGGTTTCATGATCGACTCTGCCCCGCAAGTCTCTCCCGCACTCATCCCCGCCAACGACACCCCGGAATGCGTGGTCGCGGCTCCCGTCGCGTGTGCCGGTCTCATGGCACTGCTCGGCCGCGCCGCAGCCCGGCGCTTCGCCGAGGTCGCCAGTCCGGCAAACATTGCCACACCCCCTAACCAGAGGACCGAACCATGAAACTTGCCGCGATCTACGCGCTATTCTTCCGACCAGCAGAAGGCGACCTCGATCGCAGACCAGATCGCCATGGCCCGCCGCGAATGCGAACGCCAGGGATGGACCGTCGTTGCGATCTTCGAGGATCGGGAACGGACCGGACGCAACATGCGTCGGCCGGGCCTGCAGACGATGAAGGAGGCGATCGCGCGGCGCGAGGTCGATGTCGTCGTGATCGAACTGCTGGACCGTCTCACGCGCAAGGTCGCCGATGCGCTGAACCTCTTCGACCTCTACCAGTTCCAGGGCGTCGATCTGTACTCGGTGAAGGAAGGCCAGCAAGACTTCTTCCGAGTCCTGCTCGGCGGTTTCGGCGCGCAGCAATACTCGGAGACGATTTCCGTGCACACGCGGCGCGGCCAGCAAGGTGCCCTCTCGCGCGGGCGCCTGCACACCAGTGCCTACGGCTACCGCAGGCGCAATAGCAACACCGGGCTCAACCGCGAGATCGATCCGGACGAGGCTGGCGTGGTGCTCAGGATCTTCCGCGAAACCGCCCAGGGACGCTCAGCCCTCGCGGTCGCAAAGGGGCTGAACGAAGATCGTATCCCGGCCCCGAAGGGCGGCACCTGGGACGCCTCGACTATCAGGGGCAACCGCAACCGGCAGGAGGGTATCCTGAACAACCGCCTCTACATAGGCGAAGCCTCCGTCTGCAAATTCGGCCGTCGCTATCACCCGGAGACCGGCGCGAAGGCGATCTTCGCGACCGACGACGATGCGGCCGCCGCGGTCTTCGAGGGGCTTCGGATCGTACCGCAGGACCTCTGGGAAAGTGCGCAGGCCGAGGTTGCGAAACGCGCTCAGCGCGCGGCCGGTTCGGGCAACCCGCAGGCGGCCCGCCGGTCAAAGCACCTGCTGAGCGGGCTGATGGTCTGCGGCAGCTGCCGTGCCCCTTACGTCAAGGTTGGCAAGGCCGGTTTGGCTGCCGAGAGGCGCGCAAGGGTGGGTGCGCAAACAAGACGACCGTGCGTCAGGACCGGGTCGAGGCGCGCGTCTTCACGAAGCTCCGGATGGTCCTGACCGGACCGGCGCTCATCGGAGAATTCGAGGCGGCGTTCCGGGCCGAACTGCGCGCGCTTGAAGGTGGCGACATCCGCGTTGCGATCAAGACAGCCACCGCGCAGCTTGCCAGGGTGCGCAGGAAACGCCAGGCCATCATGCGCGCGATTGAGGATGGCGCCGATTTCCAGGACTACGCCGCCCGCGACCAGGAGTTGAAGGCAGAGGCCGAAGCCGTCGAACACCGCGTGGCAGCGCTCGAGGCGCAGCAGGCGGCCAGGGATCGTCCGCCACCGGACATCCCGGCCATCTTCGGAGCCGCGCTCGAGAGCCTCGAGGCGCTTCTCGGAGACCCGGAGCTCGTTGCGCAGGCCAACGAAGAACTCGCGACCCTGATCCCAAGTATCACCCTGATACCGGACCCCGCGTCCGAAGACGGCCTGACTGCCGAGATCTAGATGGATCTCGGCAGTTTGCGTTCCAGGGCTGGCCTTTCCGCGCAGGAGACGCCGCCATGAAGCACGCGAACCGGACCAATCCCGACCTGCGAGCTGCAACTGGTCGGGAATTGTGCGCAAGGCCTACCCGACTGCGGCGCCCCTCGGGCCACGTGAGCACCCGAGGGGCCTGTGCCGGACGATCCGGCGGCACTCCGAGAGCGTTGACAGCCGCAAAACCAACCAGCTAAACCTAAACGACAATCAACGGTCGAGCAAGGGGCTCTGCCCCCGTCCCTGCGGGGCTCCCACGGCTTACTTGTCAAAGAGAAGAAGCCGGGGAGGTGCTTCCCTACTCCGCCGCCTGCGCCGCGGGGTTGTTGGGGTGCATGGTCCAGTTGGCATATTCCTTCTCCACCACCTTGCCGGTGCGCGGGTCCACCTCGCCGGGCTGCAACTCGGTCATGGTGATGCAGTCCTCGACCGGGCAGACATCGACGCAGAGGTTGCACGCCACGCATTCCGCGTCGATCACCTCGAACACGCGCTCGGGCGACATCGAGATCGCCTAGTGGCTGGTATCCTCGCAGGCGGCATAGCAGCGGCCGCACTGGATGCACTTGTCCTGATCGATGCGCGCCTTTGTGACGTAGTTTAGGTTGAGATACTGCCAGTCGGTGACATTGGGCACCGCGCGGCCGACGATCTCGTCGATGCGCTTGAGCCCCTTCTCGTCCATCCAGCGCGAGAGGCCCGTGGTCATCTCCTGCACCACCTTGAAGCCGTATGTCATCGCCGCGGTGCAGACCTGCACGTTGCCCGCCCCCAGCGCCATGAACTCGGCCGCGTCGCGCCAGGTGGTCACGCCGCCGATCCCCGAGATCGGCATCCCGCGCGTCTCTTCGGCGCGGGCGATCTCCGAGACCATGGACAGCGCGATGGGCTTGACCGCCGGGCCGCAATAGCCGCCATGGCTGCCCTTGCCATCGATCATCGGCTCGGGGCTGAACGTGTCGAGGTTGACGCTGGTGATCGAGTTGATCGTGTTGATCAGGCTCACCGCATCGGCGCCGCCATTCTTCGCCGCCGCCGCGGGCTTGCGGATGTCGGTGATGTTGGGCGTCAGCTTCACGATCACCGGCCGGTCGTAGTTACTGTTTGCACCAGCGCGTGACCATCTCGATATATTCCGGCACCTGCCCCACGGCCGAGCCCATGCCGCGCTCGCTCATCCCGTGCGGGCAGCCGAAGTTCAGCTCGATCCCGTCGGCGCCGGTCTCGGCCACGCGCGGCAGGATCGCCTTCCACGCGCGCTCTTCGCAGGGCACCATGATCGAGGCGATCAGCGCGCGGTCAGGGTAATCCGCCTTCACGCGCGCCATTTCCTCGAGGTTCACCTCCAACGGGCGGTCGGTGATCAACTCGATATTATTGAGCCCCAGAAGCCGCCGGTCGGCGCCGTAGATCGCGCCGTAGCGCGGCCCGTTCACGTTGACCACGGGCGGGCCCTCGGCGCCCAGCGTCTTCCACACCACGCCGCCCCAGCCGGCCTCGAAGGCGCGGCGCACGTTGTATTCCTTGTCGGTGGGCGGCGCCGAGGCCAGCCAGAAGGGGTTGGGGCTGTGGATGCCCAGGAAATCGCTTGTCAGATCGGCCATGTCGTCATCTCCCCGGTATCGGTCGGGGCCATGCCCCGCCGTTTGGGGTGGGTGTTCAACCCACCAATGCCTTGTGAATGTCCATTGCCGCGTCGCGCCCTTCGGCCACGGCGGTCACAGTCAGATCGTCGCCGCCCGCCGCACAATCGCCGCCGGCCCAGACGCCCTGCACGCTGGTGCGCCCCGCGCCGGTGACAGCGATCTTGCCGCCGTCGAGCGCCACAGACTCCGGCGCGCCCTCGAGCCTTTGCCCGATGGCACGGAACAGTTGATCAGCCTTGAGGCGCACGGTCTCGCCGGTGCCGGTGAGGCTTCCGCCCTCCGAGCTGGTGTATTCCAGCTCGACCTCGCGCACCGCGCCGTTGCCATGCACGGCGACGGGCTGGACGTTGAACATCAACCGCACCCCCTTGGACGCGGCGAGATCCTGTTCATAGCGGCTGGCGCCCATCTCGGCGCGCGACCGGCGATAGGCGATGGTCACGTTTTCCGCGCCCAGCAGCTTGGACTGCACCGCCGCGTCCACCGCGGTCATGCCGCCGCCGATCACCACAACGTCGCGGCCCACCGGCAGCGCGGCCAGATCCTCGGCCTGGCACAGCTCGGCGATGGAATCGACCGCGTCGCGCACGCCCTCGCGGTCCGCGCCCTCTGCGCACAGCGCGTTGACCCCGCCCAGCCCCATGCCCAGGAACACCGCGTCATGGCTCTCGCGCAGCCCCTCCAGCGTGACCCCCCCGCCCCAGCGCCTGGCCGGTCTGGATGGTGATGCCGCCGATCTTCAGGAGCCAATCGACCTCGGCCTCGGCGAAGCCACCCGTGGTCTTGTAGGCGGCAATGCCGAACTCGTTTAGCCCGCCTGCCTTCGGCTTGGCC
>DOIS01000030.1:11842-12268 GCA_003511785.1 Paracoccaceae bacterium | reverse complement strand
GTGGCGGACGGCCCGCCCCAGTCCCGCCCCGGTCCCGGCGCGCGCAAGGCCGAGGAAGCCCGCGCCCTGGCCCGCCGCACCGGGCTGGCCGCCGCACTGGCGCTGCCGGTCTTCCTGCTCGAGATGGGCGGGCACGTGATTCCGGGCGTGCATCACTGGATCGGCGCCACCATCGGGCATGAAACAAGCTGGCTGATCCAGTTCGTGCTGACCACGCTGGTGCTGATCGGGCCGGGGCGCGAGTTCTACGCGCGCGGCTTTCCGGCGCTGGCCAAGGGCGCGCCGGACATGAATTCGCTGGTCGCCTTGGGCACCTCGGCGGCCTGGGCCTTCTCGGTGGTGGCGCTTTTCGCGCCTGCGCTGCTGCCCGAGGGCACGCGCGCGGTCTATTTCGAGGCGGCGGCGGTGATCGTCGTGCTGATCCTG
>DOIS01000030.1:4838-11521 GCA_003511785.1 Paracoccaceae bacterium | reverse complement strand
ATCGTCGTGCTGATCCTGCTGGGCCGCTGGATGGAGGCGCGCGCGAAGGGCCGCACCGGGGCCGCGATTCAGAAGCTGATGGGTCTCCAGGCCCGCACCGCCCGCGTCCTGGTGGGCGGCGAGGCGCGCGACCTGCCCATCGAGCGGATCGCGCCCGGCGACACCCTGCTGGTGCGCCCGGGCGAGCGCATCGCTGTCGATGGCTCCGTGACCGAGGGCGCGGCCCATGTGGACGAGAGCATGATTACCGGCGAGCCGCTGCCCGTGGCCAAGGGACCGGGCGACGCCGTGACCGGCGGCACGGTCAACGGCACCGGGAGTTTCCAGTTCCGCGCAACCCGCGTCGGCGCCGACACCACGCTGGCGCAGATCATCCGCATGGTCGAGGAGGCCCAAGGCGCGCGCCTGCCAATCCAGGGGGTGGTGGACCGCATCACCCTGTGGTTCGTGCCGGCGGTGATGGCGGCGGCGACGCTGACCGTTCTGGCCTGGCTGCTCTTCGGCCCGGCGCCCGCGCTGTCCTTCGCGCTGGTGGCCGGGGTCTCGGTGCTCATCATCGCCTGCCCCTGCGCCATGGGCCTGGCCACGCCCACCTCGATCATGGTGGGCACCGGGCGCGCGGCGGAAATGGGCGTGCTTTTCCGCAAGGGCGACGCGCTGCAACAGCTCTCGGGCGTCGATGTGGTCGCGCTCGACAAGACCGGCACCGTGACCGAGGGGCGGCCGGCGCTCACCGACCTTGTGCTGGCCTCGGGGGAGGGCATCGGGCGCGAGGACTTGCTGGCCATGCTGGCAGCGGTCGAGGCGCGCTCGGAGCACCCCATCGCGCAGGCCATCACCGAGGCCGCCCAGGGGCTGGACCTGCCGCAGGTCGAGAGCTTCGAGGCCATCGCCGGCCATGGCGTCAAGGCGCGCGTGGCCGGGCATGACCTGCTGATCGGGGCCGACCGGCTGCTGGCGCGCGAGGGGATCGACCCGGGCCCGCTTGGCGAGACCGAGGCGCGGCTTGCCCGGGCGGGGCGCAGCGCGCTCTACGCCGCGCTCGACGGGCAGGCCGTGGCGGTGATCGCCGTGGCCGACCCGGTCAAGCCCGCCAGCGCGGCGGCCATCCGTGCCCTGCGTTCGCGCGGCCTGCACGTGGCGATGATCACCGGCGACAAGCGCGAGACGGCTGAGGCCATCGCCGCCGAGACCGGCATCGACGAGGTGATCGCAGGCGTGCTGCCTGACGGCAAGGTCGCGGCGCTGGACGACCTGCGCAAGGGCGGGCGGCGCGTGGCCTTCGTGGGCGACGGCATCAACGACGCCCCTGCCCTGGCCCATGCCGACGTGGGCATCGCCATCGGCACCGGCACCGATGTGGCGATCGAGTCGGCCGACGTGGTGCTGATGTCGGGCGACCTCCGCGGCGTCGCGAACGCGGTCGCGGTCTCGGCCCGCACGCTGCGCAACATCCGGCAGAACCTGTTCTGGGCCTTCGGCTACAACGTGGCGCTGATCCCGGTGGCTGCGGGGGTGATCTATCCGGCCACGGGGCTGCTGCTGTCGCCGGTGCTGGCGGCCGGGGCCATGGCGCTCTCGTCCGTTTTCGTTCTGTCGAACGCCCTGCGCCTGCGGCGCCTGAAACCCGAGCTGGACGAGGCCGAGGACGCGGCCGGCGCACGCCTGGCGTCGCACTTCGCCCCGGCCCCAGCGGAATGACAAGGAGCGTCCCATGAACATCGGAGATGTTTCCAAGCACGCGGGCCTGCCCGCAAAGACCATCCGGTATTACGAGGAGATCGGGCTGATCGCGCCGCAACGCGACCCCAACGGCTATCGCCGCTTCCGCGAGGCGGACGTGCACCGGCTGGCCTTCCTGGGCCGGGCGCGGGCGCTGGGCTTCTCGATCGAGGATTGCCGCTCGCTGGTGCGGCTCTACGACGACACCGACAGGGCCAGCGCCGAGGTCAAGCGCATCGCCGAGCAACATCTTTCGCGGATCGACGCCAAGATCGCCGAACTGACCGAGATGCGGGCGACGCTGTCGCACCTGGTCTCGGCCTGCGCCGGCGACGACCGGCCCGACTGCCCGATCCTGGCCGATCTCGCCGCTGCAGGAGAGGCCGAGCCGCGCTGAGGGACAAGGGGGGGGCGGGCGGCGACCTTTCCGCGCGGCCCCGGAACCTTCCAGCCCGGGAAGAGCGTTTTTTCCTCGACTTGCGGAAGCCCGGGCCCTTGACCGAGCCACGGACGGGCCCGCGCGAAGAAGGGAAGGAGCCGCACCATGTCCTATTGGGGATTTGCCGCCATGATCGCCACCTCGACGGTGGTGATGTTCGGGCTGATGTATCTCAACACCTGTCTCTGGGACCATGTCTTCTGGTCCGAGACGCGGGCCTACATGGCGGTCCTGATGGGCGCTACCATGGCCATCGTCATGCTGGCCTGGATGTTGTCGATGTATGACAGCACACGGCTCAACCTCGCCATCTTCGCCGGTGCGGCGCTGGTCTTCGCGGGCTCGCTCTGGCTGGTACGCAGCCAGGCGACGGTGAGCGACCAGAGCTATCTGCGCGCGATGATCCCGCACCACTCCATCGCCATCATGACCTCGAGCCGGGCCAATCTCGAGGACCGGGCCGTGCGCAAGCTGGCCGACGAGATCATCTATGCCCAGGACAAGGAAATCGCCGAAATGCGCTATCTGGTCGACCGGATCGAGGACAAGGGCAAGCTCACCGGCGACGCCCCCGCCCCCGCGCCGGAGGTGGTCGGGCTCGACGCGGCGCTGAGCCGGGCGCATGTCGCGGTGCTCGACCCGTCGTTCCTGCGCGCCGAACAGATCGGTGCCGGGCTGGCCCAAGGGGCGGAGTGCCGCTTTGCCTATACAACCGAGAGCCCCGCCTCGGTCGCCATCGGAGCGCCGGGCGATGCGCCCGAGGCAAGCGAGGCGCCGGAGACGGTCGCGTTGGTCTCGCTCAACGGCGCGCTGGTGCGCCTGCCGCTCTGGACCGGATCGGCACCGGCGGGCTCGGAGGTGGCCGATCTTGCCTTTCGTGTGGCGGGCCTGACCCTGGAGATCAGCGGAACGGATGACACCCCGCTCGACCTCGACGCCACCGGCTGGCAGAAGGCGGACATGACCTTTGCGCTCGACGCCCGGGGCGAGGAGTTGCGCGCGGGCTTTCGCGGGTTCTTCCGCTGCGGCGCCTGAAAGCCGACGGTTAGCGCAACCGGGTTGTTGAAATCCGCGCCGATTCCGGGTTTGACCTAGGGCACCCGCCCCCGAGCCTGAGAGGATTGCCCCGTGACCGTTGCCCCCCGAACTGCCTCAGCCCATATCGACGCCCCCGAGGGACTGATCCCCGACGCGCTTTCCCCCGTGATCGACGCGCTCTGCAAGGTGGGGATCGACCTGTCGCGCACCATCGCGCGCGGGCCCCTGGGCGGGGCGCTGGGGGCCGAGGTGGGCGAAAACACCGATGGCGACCACCAGAAGGCGCTGGACGTGATGGCAAACGACGCCTTTGCGGCGGCCCTGAAGGGCACGGGCGTGCGCTGGTACGCGTCCGAGGAGCAGGACAGCGTCGTGGCACTGGACGAGGGCGGCAGCCTGGCGCTGGCCATCGACCCGCTGGACGGCTCGTCCAACATCGACGTGAACGTGTCGATCGGCACGATCTTTTCGATCCTGCCCGCCGAGGACGAGGCCGAGCCGTCCTTCCTGCGTCCCGGGCGCGACCAGATCGCGGCGGGCTATATCGTCTACGGGCCGCATACCGGGCTGATCGTGACCTTCGGCGCGGGCGTGCGGGAATTCGTGCTCGACCGGGACAAGGAGCGGTTCGTGCCGGTCGAAGATGCCGTGTCAGTCCCCCGGGAGGCCAAGGAGTTCTCCATCAACGCCTCGAACATGCGCCACTGGCGCAAGCCGGTGCTGGACTATGTCCAGGAATGCCTGGCAGGCGAGACCGGCGCGCTGGGGGTGAACTGCAACATGCGCTGGGTCGGGTCGCTGGTGGCCGAGGCGCACCGGATCCTCGCGCGGGGGGGGATCTTCCTCTATCCCGGCGACGCGCGCCCGGGATACGAGACCGGGCGGCTGCGCATGGTCTATGAATGCGCCCCAATGGCGATGCTGATCGAACAGGCGGGCGGCGAGGCCACCACCGGCACCGAACGGGTGCTGGACGTCGTGCCGGACCGGCTGCACGCCCGGGTGCCGCTGATCTTCGGCTCGGCGGCCATGGTGGAGCGTCTGCGCGCCTGCCACGCACGGGACGGCGCCCCGGCCTGAGCCGACGCCAAAACTTTCGCGGAAAGTTTTGCCAAGAATTTCGATGAAATTCTTGCCCGGTCCGGTCCGAGATGCGCCATTGTCATTCATGCATGTGAATGTCAGCATGTGGCCAAAGCAGACACGGGAGGACCTCATGCAGTTTGCCAGACGCACCCTGATCCAAAGCGCCGGCGCCGGGCTGGCGCTGGGCGCCCTGCCCCGCCGCCTCTGGGCCGCGAGCGAGGTGGTCATCGGCGACATGACGGTGCAGACGCTCTCGGACGGGCATCTGATGCTGCCGCCCGACTTCATCTTCGGGCCCATGCCGCAGGACGCCCTGGCGCCGATCCGCGAGAAATACGGGTTGACCGGCGACAGTCTCACGCCCGATTGCAGCGTCACCCTCGTGCGGCGCGGCGGAGACGTGATCCTCTTCGACACCGGCGCGGGCCCCGCCTTTCAGCCCAGTGCGGGCAAGCTCGACCAGGCGCTGGACGCCGCCGGGTTCGCGCCCGAGGACGTGACCCACGTGATCTTCACCCATTGCCACCCCGACCACCTCTGGGGCGTGCTGGACGATTTCGACGAGCCGCTCTTCGCCAATGCCCGCCACCTGATCGGCCAGGCCGAATGGGATTACTGGTTCGGACCCCTCGACGGTGGACACGATCCAGACCGAGCGCACGTCCATGGCCGTGGGCGCCAAGCGGCGGCTCGACATGCTGGAGGACCGGATGGAGTTTTTCGGCGATGGCGACGGGATCCTGCCCGGCATTGCTGCGCGCGCGAGCTACGGGCACACGCCGGGACACATGTCCTTCGAGCTGCGCTCGGGCGGCGACGCGGTGCTCGTGGTGGGCGATGCGATCGGCAACCATCATGTCGCCTTCGAGCAGCCCGGCTGGCCCTCCGGCTCGGACCAGGACCCCGAGACCGGTGCCGCGACGCGCAAGGCCCTGCTGGACCGGATCGTGGCCGACGACATGGCGCTGATCGGCTTCCACTTTCCCGAAGGCGGGCTGGGCCGGGTCGAGCGCCAGGGCGACGCCTACCGTTTCGTGCCCGACCTGGGCTGAGCCGCGGGCCGGGCCGCGCCCGGCCCTACCGGATCACGATCACCGACTGGTTGGCGTGGCGCACCACCCGGGCCGAGTTCGGCCCGACCAGGTAATCCTCCAGTTCCGGGCGGTGCGCGCCCACCACGATCACGTCGGCCCCGATTCTCTCCGAGACCGACAGGATCCGGTCATAGACCGTGCCCTTGACCACGTGCAGCCGATCCTCGGGCACCTCGGGCAGGCTGCGCGCGGCCCAGCGGTGCATCGCCGCCTTCGATTCCTCCAGAGCGCGCGCGGCCTGGCCGGCCCCGAAGAACGAGCCCACCATCGCCATGCCGTAATCGGGCACCACGTTGACCACGTGCAGCTCGGACCCCATCAGCGCGGCCAGTTCCTGCGCCGCCCGGGCGGGTTTCTCGCTGCCCTTGGGATCATTCAGATCGACCGACAGAAGGATGGTGCGAAACATCGTCTCTCTCCTCAGAAAGGCGGCTTGGTGGCGCGGGGACGCTGGATCATCACGATGCCTGCCAAGAGCAGCAGCGCCGGGATGAAGAAGATCTCCTTGGGCAGGCGCTCGTTGGGCACCTGAACCCGCGCGATCACCACCGGGTTGTCGCCGTAGAAGTCGTACTCGGTGCCCAGCGTCTCGAATTGCGGCGTGCCGGGGAAGGGTTCCTCCAGCACGAGCCGGCCCTCCTCCTCGAACACGGTCAGCCCCTGCGCCGAAAGCGCCGCCTCGGCGTCGCCCGGCACGCCGGGGAACTCGATGGTGACGGGGCGGACCCGGCCGGTGTCGAAATCCGGCCCCTCGATCACCAGGCGCAGGTCCTCGCCCTCGTCCACGGTCTGCATCAGCTCCAGCCCCGCCGCGCCGCTTTCCGTGATGTAGGGTGGCTCGATCTGGTCGAGGAAGAAGCCCGGGCGGAACAGCATGAAGGCGATCAGGAGCAACATCACGGTTTCCCACTTCCGCGACTTGGCGATGAAATAGCCTTGCGTCGCGGCAGCGAAGAGCAGCATGGCGATCAGCGAAATGATGAAGACGAATACCGCCTGGAGCGGGCCCACGTCGATCAGCAGCAGATCGGTGTTGAAGATGAACAGGAACGGGAGAAGCGCCGTGCGGATGTCGTAGGCAAAGCCTTGCACCCCGGTCTTGATCGGGTCGCCGCGCGAGATCGCGGCGGCGGCATAGGCGGCGAGGCCCACCGGCGGCGTGTCGTCGGCCAGGATGCCGAAATAGAACACGAACATGTGCACCGCGATCAGCGGCACCACCAGCCCCGACTGGGCGCCGACGGTGACGATGACCGGCGCCATAAGCGACGAGACCACGATATAGTTGGCCGTGGTCGGCAGGC
>DOIS01000030.1:3710-4595 GCA_003511785.1 Paracoccaceae bacterium | reverse complement strand
ATCAGCGGCACCACCAGCCCCGCCTGCGCCCCCACCGAGACGATCACCGGCGCCATCAGGGACGAGACCACGATATAGTTCGCGGTCGTCGGCAGGCCCATGCCGAGGATCAGGCTCAGCACCGCCACTAGGATCAGCAGGATCATCAGGTTGCCGCCCGAGATCACCTCGATCACCTGGCCGATCACCTGGTGTGCGCCGGTGAGCGAGATGGTGCCCACGATGATGCCCGCAGCCCCCGTGGCCACGCCGATGCCGATCATGTTGCGCGCCCCCATGATGAGGCCCTGCACGAAATCGGCCCAGCCGCGCCGGGTCTCGTCGGAGAACGCCTCGCCCCGGAAGAACGCCTTGAGCGGGCGGTGGGTGAGCGCGATCACGATCATGAAGATCGTGGCCCAGAAGGCCGAGAGCGCGGGCGACAGCCGGTCCAGCGTGTCGGTGCGCACCATCAGGTTCCAGATCAGCACGAAGATCGGGATCGCGAAATAGGCCCCCGCGATCAGCGTCGGCGTCAGCCGGGGCGCGACGGGCTGGCCGTCGGCGTCGGTGTCGTGCTCGATATCCGGGTAGCGCGCCGCCACCCGCACCAGCGCCACGTAGATCACCGCCAAGAGCGCGACGGCGCCATAGACGCTTTCGCCCATGATCGGGTCGAGCAACATCCGCAGCCCGATCATCAGGAAGGTGCAGACAGCCAGGAACAGGAAACCCGACAGGAACAGGAGCAGGATCATCAGCACCCCGATCCGGCGGCCGGGCTTCTTCAGCCCCTCGAGCCCCATCTTCAGGCTTTCCAGATGCACGATGTAGAGAAGCGCGATGTAGGAGATCACCGCCGGCAGGAAGGCATGCTTGACCACGTCGATATAGGGAATGTTGACA
>DOIS01000030.1:0-3409 GCA_003511785.1 Paracoccaceae bacterium | reverse complement strand
AGGCATGCTTGACCACGTCAATATAGGGAATGTTGACATATTCCACCATCAGGAAGGCCGCCGCGCCCATCACCGGCGGCGTCAACTGGCCGTTGGTGGAGGACGCCACCTCGACCGCGCCGGCCTTTTCCGCCGGAAAGCCGATGCGCTTCATCAGCGGGATGGTGAAGGTGCCGGTGGTCACGGTGTTGGCGATGGAGGAGCCGGAGATCATCCCCGTCATCATCGAGGACAGCACCGACGCCTTGGCCGGCCCGCCGCGCAGCGCGCCCAGAAGCGCGATGGCGACCTTGATGAACCAATTGCCGCCGCCCGCGCGGTCCAGCAGAGCGCCGAACAGCACGAAGAGGAAGATCATCGTTGTGGACACGCCGAGCGCCACGCCGAAGACGCCCTCGGTCTGCATCCAGTAATGCCCCAACGCCTTGGAGAGCGAGGCGCCGCCGTAATTGGTCACGTTGCGGATCCAGGCGCTCTCGCCGCCGAAAAAGGCCAGCGCCAGGAACAGCGAGGCGATCACCACCAGCGGCAGGCCGAGCGAGCGATAGACGCAGATCAGCAGCACCGTCAGCCCGGTGGCCGACACCGCGATATCGGCGGGTGTCCACAGGCCAGGGCGGTCGGCGATCTCGAAGCGGAAGACGATGAGATAGAGGCAGGCGCCCACGCCCAGGACGATCAGCACCCAGTCATAGAGCGGGATGCGGTCGCGCGGGGAGGTGCGGAACATCGGGAAGGCCATGATCGCCAGCGCCATGGCAAAGGCCAGGTGCACGTAACGCGCCTGAGCCACGATATTGGCGAACTCGTTGATGCCGGTCGCCTGGGCGATGATGCCCGGAACGCGCGAGGCGATATAGAGCTGAAACACCGACCACAGGATGCACAGCCCGATGATCAGCCGGCCCTGGAACCCGACCGGGTTGCGCGCGCCGGTATCGGTCTCGGCCACCATGGCCTGCGCGTCGCGCGCGCTGTGTTGCTCGTGCTGGCTCATCCCTGCCCCCGGTGTGCGTCCCCAAAGACGAACATGCGCCCCTCGGGGCGCATGTTCCTGTTATCCGGCCAGGATCACTCCATCAGGCCCAGTTCCATGTAGGCCTTCTTGGCGCCGTCATGCAGCGGTGCGCTGAGGCCCGCGCTGACCATCGCCTGGGGGTCGAGATTGGCAAAGGCCGGGTGCAGGTTCCGGAAATCGTCGATGTTCTCCATCACGGCCTTGGCCACGACGTAAACCACGTCCTCGGGCACATCGGCCGAGGTCACCAGCGTGGCGCCCACGCCGAAGGTGCGCACATCGCCGGGCGTGCCCTGGTAGGTGCCGCCGGGGATGGTGGCGTGGCGATAGAACGGGTTGTCATCGACCAGCATCTCGATCGGCTTGCCCTGCACCGAGACCAGCCGCGCGTCGCAGGTGGTCGAGGCCTCCTTGATCGCCGCCGCCGGGTGGCCGATGGTGTAGATCATTGCGTCGATATTGCCGTCGCAAAGCTGCTTGGCCATCTCCGAGCCCTTGTATTCGGTGGCCAGCGAGAAGTCGTCCATGTCCATGCCGAAGGCGCTCATCACCACTTCCATGGTGGCGCGCTGGCCCGAACCGGGGTTGCCGACGTTGACGCGCTTGCCCTTGAGATCCTCGAAGCTCTCGATGCCGCTGTCACCGCGCACGACCAGGGTGAAGGGCTCGGGGTGCACCGACATCACCGCGCGGATCTCGGGGAACGGGTTGTCCGAGAATTTCGAGGTGCCGTTGAAGGCATGGTGCTGCCAGTCGGACTGGGCCATGCCGAACTCCAGCTCGCCCGCCTTGATCGTGTTGATGTTGTAGACCGAGCCGCCGGTCGATTCGACCGCGCAGCGGATGCCGTGCTCCTTGCGCGACTTGTTGACCAGCCGGCAGATCGCGCCGCCCGTCGGGTAATAGACCCCGGTCACGCCGCCGGTGCCGATCGAGATGAACTGCTGCTGGGCGAAGGCCGCGCCGCCCGCCACCGCGAGACCGGCCGCCGCGACTGCGCCAAGTATCTGTTTCTTCATATCTATAACTCCCTTATTCTCGTGCATCCGCACGTTTCGGTGCGGCGATACTGCCCCAGTCCCGGGGGTTTTGCAATTTGAGTGAGGGGGAAAAACCCGCCCCGCTCACCCCACGGCCGCGCTGCCGCCCAGTCGCCCCGGCTCCCATCCGCCGTTCAGCCCCGCCAGTCGCGCCATGTGCCAGGCCAGCACCTGGTTGCTGGACAGGACCGGCAGGCCGAGGGCCGCCTCCAGCGGGGCGATCACGTCCAGCGTGTCGAGATTGGTGCAGGACAGGAACAGCCCGTCCACCTCCGCGCCCGCCACCAGCGTGCGCGCGGTCTCCTCCAGCGAGGCGCGCGTGATCCGCGCCACCAGCGCCTCCTCGGCCATGTCGAAACTGCCCATGCGCGCGACCTCGACCCCGCGCCCGCCAGCACCGTGCAGAGCCGGTCCGAGACCTGCGCCACGTAGGGCGACAGTAGCGCCAGCCGCGCGATCCCCAGCTCCCGCGCCGCCGCCACCAGCGCACTGACCGGCTCGCTCACCCGGTCGCGGGCGGCGCGCGTCCCGGCCATTTCCGCCACCCGCGCCGGCCCGATCTGCGCCGCCCCCGAGGTGCAGCCATATCCCAGCGCGTCGAAGCGCAGCCCCGCCGGGAACAGCGCCAGCGCGGCGGGAAAATCGCGCTCCATCCGCGCCAGCGTCTCGGGCGTGACCGCGTCCCCGCTGGGAATCCGCGAGACCAGCAGCCGCGCGCCGGGCGGCAGCAGCCGGCGGAAATCGCTCTCGATCCGCTCGTCGGCCTGCAACACCTCCAGGCCCAGCGTGGACGCGCGGCGAGGTGCTGCACGGCTCAGCCCTCCAGCACGGCAATCTCGCGGGGCGCGGGATCGCTCAGCCACTGCGCGCCCGCCTCGCGCAGGACGGTGTTTTCCTCGCCCACCATGATCCGCCCCTCTCCCAGCGCGACGCAGGGCTCCAGCGTCAGCACCATGCCCGGCGCCAGCACCGTGTGATCGCCGGGCAGGAAACTCGGCCCCTCGGTCAGTTGCATGCCCAGCCCGTGCCCCAGCCGCCCCGCGCCTGGCCCGCCGCGCCCGCCGGTGCAGACCGCGTCCATGGCGTGGAACATGTCGGCCGCCGTGACCCCGGGTCGGGCAGTGGCAAACCCCGCCTCCACCGCCTCGAACAGACGCGCATGGGCATCACGGGTCCCGCGCGCCGGCGGGCCGACCGAGAAATTGCGGTCGAAATCGCAGAAATAGCCTGCCTTGATCGCGCCCGTGTCCAGCATCAGCACGTCGCCCCGCGCCAGCGGCCGCGTGGAGGCGGGCGAGATCACGTCCGGGTAGCCCCCCGGCCCCGCCCCCCCGGGCGAGATAGGGCACCG
>DOIS01000057.1 GCA_003511785.1 Paracoccaceae bacterium | reverse complement strand
TTCACCCCCGACGGGGCGGGCGGGGTCTATGTGCTGTCGATGGATGTGACCGAAGAGACCCAGGCCCGCACCGCTTTGCAGCAGACCCGGCGTCGCACCATCGCGGCGCAGCTGACCAGCGGGCTGGCGCATGACTTCTCGAACCTCTTGACCATCATTCTCGGGATGCAGGCCAAGCTCGAGCGCATGGACCTGCCGCCCGAGGCCCGGCCGCTGGTCGATGCCACGCAATCGGCCGCCCGGCGCGGCGGCCGGCTTCTGAACCGTATCGCGGACATGACCGGCAACCGCACCCTGCGCCCGCAGGCCACCGATCTGCACGCGCTGCTGGCCGACCTGAAGATTCTGGCAAGCCCCGCCCTGCCGCAAGGCGTGGGCCTGAGCGTGCTGGACAATTGCCCGGACGAGTTGCTGTTGCTCGATGCGGGCATGTTGCAGGACGCGCTTCTGAACCTGGTGCTGAACGCGCGGGATGCCTGCGGCACCTCGGGGCAAATCACCGTGAGCGCCCATGCCGTCGCTGGCACTTGGATCGAGATCACCGTGTCCGACACCGGCCCCGGCTTCTCGAAGGAGGCGCTGGATCATGCGCTCGAGCCGTTTTTCACCACCAAGGGCGGCGAGGGGTCGGGGCTGGGCCTGCCCATGGTCTATGACGCGACCAAGCTGGCCGGCGGCGACATGCAGATCGCCAACAGCGCGACCGGCGCGCAGGTGATCCTGCGCTTGCCCTATCGCCCGGCACCCCGCGTCGAGGGCGGTATCGTCCTTCTGGTCGAGGACAGCGATCCCTTGCGCGCAAGCTTCCGCGAGATGTTGATGAACCTGGGATTGTCGGTGGTCGAGGCCACATCCGTGGATGAGGCGACGGCGCTGGCGGCGACGCTCGAAGACATCACGCTTGTCCTGTCGGACATACGCCTCCAAGGCAGCGCCACGGGCCTCGATCTGTGCGACCGGCTGGAGGGCCGGGGCCTTCCCGTGGTGTTGATGACATCGCTGCCACCTGACGACCCGCTGCACGCCCAGGCCCGCGATCGCGTCCCGGTGCTGGCCAAACCGTTCTCCCGTGCCGACCTGTCGGCCCTGATCCGCCGCGAGGCCGCCGCATGACCCGACCGCTTGTTACCATCCTGGACGACGAACCCGAAATCCGGCTGATGCTGACCGAGGCCTTGACCGAGGCCGGCTTCCGCACCCAGAGTTTTGCCCGTGCACGCGAATTCGAGGCGTCGCTGAAACGCACCGCCCCCGATGTCTGCCTGGTGGACCTGTCGCTGCCCGACACGGACGGGCTGGCGCTGGTGCATCGGCTGGCCCTGGAAAAAGGCGCATCGGTCATCATCGTCTCGGGCCGGGCGCAAGTGCAGGACCGGGTCACCGGGTTGGAACTGGGCGCCGACGACTACATCACCAAGCCCTTCGACCCGGCCGAGGTGGTGGCCCGGGTGCGCGCCCGGCTGCGCAGCGGGCGCGGCACGGCGCAGACCGGCACCACGGCGCATTTCAACGGCTGGACCGCGCATTTCGACCGCTACACGCTGGAGCATGAGGACGGGACCGAGACCCCCTTCTCCCATGCCGAGGGCGAGGTGCTACGCCTGTTTCTCGACAGTCCCAAGCGCCTCATCTCGCGCACCCAGATGCAGGAGGCGCTGGGGGGCGCGGCGGGCGAGAGTTTCGACCGGGCGATGGACGTGCGGATTTCGCGGCTGCGCACCAAGCTGCGCGAGGACCCGAGGAACCCGCGCCTGATCAAGACGATCTACGGCGCGGGCTATATCTTTCTCGGCGACGTGAACTGGAGCTGACCGCCTTTTTTTGTTGCATCCCGGATCAAAGCCGTGCCTCATACGTTCAAACCCCTGAATGTGAGAGCAAGGCAAAGGGAGACCCATATGCCCGTCATCCGAACCGATCCCTCCACCGGGCCGGATTCGCCCGAAGTCACCGGACTCTATGACAAGGCCAGCGGCAGCATCCAGTACATCGCGGCCTGCCCCGTCACGAAGAAATGCGCGCTGATCGACGCGGTGCTCGATTTCTCTCCCGCCCATGCAAGCACCGGCACCGAGAACGCCGAGACGCTGCTCAGGCTGGTGGAAGAGAAAGGATACACGGTGGAATGGGTGCTCGACACCCACCCCCACGCCGACCACATGATGGCCTCGCGCTGGCTGCGCGACCAGACCGGCGCGCCGGGCGCGATCGGCGAGAAGGTGCGCGAGATCGCCGAGCTGTGGCGCGACTTCTACCACCTGCCCGACGCGTTCGACCCGGACCGCGATTTCGACCGGCTTTTCGCCGATGGGGATACCTTCAAGATCGGCGAGCTTGACGTGCAGGTGATCCTGTCGCCCGGGCACACGCTGGGCTCGATCACCTATGTGGTGGGACGCGACGCGGCCTTCGTGCACGACACGTTCATGCAACCCGACGCCGGCACCGCGCGCGCCGATTTTCCCGGTGGCACCGCGTCCGAACTCTACGAGTCGCTGCAACGGCTGCTGGAGTTGCCCGACGACACGCGGCTCTATGTCGGCCACGATTACGGCACCGACAGCCGCGACGGTCCGGAATGGATGGCCACCGTGGCCCAGCAGCGCTACCGCAACATCCATATCGGCCAGACCACCGGCAAGGCGCATGACCGCGAATCTTATGTCGAGCTGCGCGAGGCGCGCGACAAGACGCTGGACCTGCCCGACCGGATGCTCTTCGCGCTACAGGTGAACCTGCGCGGCGGGCGGCTGCCCTCGCCCGAGAGCGACGGGCACAGCTATGCCAAGATTCCTTTCAACCGCTTCTGACGGAGGCCCCGAATGACCGAAGAAACCCTGGCCGGCGGCACGCTGGCCAACCTCACCCCGGAAGAGGCCGCGCGCCTGATCCGCGATCACGATGCCGTCCTGATCGACGTGCGCACCCCGCAGGAATTCGCGCTGGAGCGCATCCGCGGCGCGCTTCTCGCGCCGATGCAGGATTTCGAGCCGGGCTTGATGCCCTGCCCGAAAGGCAAGACCGTGGTGCTGCATTGCGGCTCGGGCAAACGCTCGCGCATGGTGGCCGAACGCTGCCTGAAGGAAGGCGCGCTCGACCGCATCGCCCATATCGAGGGCGGGTTCGGCGCCTGGAAGGAGGCCGGGCTGCCCTATATCGGCACCGATCCCGCCACGGGCGGCCCGAAAGAGATGAACGCGGATTAACCCAGCCGCGCCACCGCCCCGGCCAGCACCTCCAGGCCGGTGACCAGGTCGGGTTCGGCCGTGTCCTCTTCGAAGGCATGGCTGATCCCGCCGATCGAGGGCACGAACAGCATCGCCACCGGCATGAGCCACGCCACGTTGGTGGCGTCATGCAGCGCGCCCGAGGGCATCACCCTCCATCTGCCCGGCGCGACGGTCTCCGCCTCGGCCTCCAGCGCGCCGCGCAGGCGGGCATCCATCGCCACCGGCTCCAGGCCCAGCATCGGCCCGAAGGCCAGGTCCATCCCCATCTCGCCTGCCACCTCCTCGGCGGTCTCGCGGATGATCGCCTCCATCCGCGCCAGCCGGTCGCTCTCGCCGTCGCGCCACTGCATCGAGAACACCCCCCGTCCCGGCACGATGGACGAGGCGTTGGGATGCAGGCTCACATGGCCCACGGTCCAGACCGTGGCCGGCGTGACCACGTTGCGGAACCGCTCGTTGATCCGGGCATTGAAGGCCGCGACCGCCTGGAACGCATCGCGACGCAGATGCATGGGCGTGGTGCCGGCGTGGTTCTGCTGCCCGGTGAAGGTGATGCGCATGTCGCGGATGCCCACGATGTCGCGCACCACCCCGATCCGTTCGCCCGCGCTGTCCAGCACCGGCCCCTGCTCGATATGCATCTCGATGAATCCGCGGAACCGGGCCGGATCGACGAAATCGCCCGCCCGCGCGGCCATCGACGCACGCGCTTCGGCCAGCGTCACGCCCGCGTGGTCGGTCAGCCGGTCGGCCTCTTCCAGCGAGATCTGCCCCGACCAGACCGCGCTGCCGGTGGTGACGCCGAAGCGGCCCTCCTCGTCCTGGAAACTGACCACCGAGACCGGCGGCCCGCCCGCCGCGCGCGCCGCGCGCGCGACCTCCAGCGCCGCCACCACGCCCAGCGCCCCGTCGAGCCAACCGCCCTCAGGCTGGCTGTCGGAATGCGAGCCCAGCAGCAACGACGGCCCCTCGGCCAGCCCGAAGAGATTACCCATCGGATCGCGATGCACCCGCAATCCGGCCGCTTCCATCCGTCCGGCCAACCAATCGCGTGCCGCGCCGTCGGCCTCGGAATAGGCGGGACGCACCACGCCCTTGCCCACGCCCGATGCGCCGAATCCGCGCAGCGCGTGCAGATCCGACAGAAACCGGTCCGCGTTGGGTGTCATGCTGCGCCTCCTTGCCATTGCGGGGACAAACTGCGCCGCCCGCCCCCCTGCGCAACCCCTGCTTCTTCTCTTGCAAAAATACTCCCGCCGGAGGCGCCCGCCGCTGGCCACGCCGCGCGCCGCGCAGTAAACCGGGCGCGACACAACGCAAAGACCCCTCATGTCCCACATCACACTCATCCGCCACGGCCAGGCCAACGGCGCCGCCCGCGACGAGGCAGGCTATGACATGCTCAGTCCGCTGGGCCACCAACAGGCCCGCTGGCTGGGCGAGCACATGCGCGCCAGCGGAAACCACCATCCGCGCGTCTATAGCGGCACGTTGCGCCGCCATGTCGAGACCGCCGACGGCATGGGCTTCGGCCACGCCCAGCCCGACGCCCGGCTCAACGAACTGTCCTATTTCCGCATGGCGCAACTGCTCGAGGAGCAGCACGGCGTCCCCGTTCCCCAGGAACGCGAAGGCTTCATCGCGCACCTTCCGCGGGTCTTCGAGGAATGGCGCCAGGACAATATCGACGACGCGCCCGAGAGCTATGACGCGTTTCAGACCCGTATCGGCGCAGCGCTTGACGAGATCGCGCAGGGCGACGGGCCGGCCCTGGTCATCACCTCGGGCGGGCTGATCGCGATGGTGATGGGGCGGCTGATGGGGCTGGACATCCCGGCCACGGCACGGCTCGCGCTGGCCATAATGAACACCTCGATGCACCGGGTCTTTCCCATCGGAGGCGCCCTCACGCCCGTGCTGTTCAACGCCGTGCCGCATCTCGAGACACCCGAGCGGCATTTCGCCCAGACCCATATCTAGACCTTCGGACGAAAAGGCGCGAGAAACGGCGCCACGAAACAGGGGGGATCGCAGATGACACATCTCTGGGTGCGCGCCGAAAGCCGGGACAACGAGCGCCGCGTCGGGCTGACCCCGGAGGGCGCTCGCGCCTTGATGGAGGCCGGGCTGCGTGTCACGGTCGAGGACAGCGCGGATCGCGCGATCCCGACCGGGCAGTATCGCGCCATCGGCTGTGAAATCGCGCCGGCCCATAGCTGGCCCGAGGCCCCGCGCGATGCCATCATCTTCGGGCTCAAGGAACTGCCCGAGGACGGCACCGCGCTGCCGCACCGCCACATCATGTTCGGCCACGCCTTCAAGGGGCAGCACTCCGGGCGCGCGCTGCTGGAGCGGTTCAAGGCCGGGGGCGGCGTGCTCTACGACCTGGAATACCTGGTGGACGAGGACGGCCGCCGGGTCGCGGCCTTCGGATACTGGGCAGGCTATGCCGGGGCGGCGGTGACGCTGAAAGCCTGGGCCGCGCAGCAACACGGCGCGCTGTGCGGACCGGTCTCGGTCTATCCCGGCAAGGCCGCGCTGCTTGACGACCTTGCCCGCGCGCTCGACGCAACCGATGCCCCCCGTCCAACGGCCATCGTGATCGGCGCTCTGGGCCGCGTGGGCACTGGCGCGGCCGATCTCTGCGATGCGCTGGGCGTCCCGGTCACCCGCTGGGACATGGCAGAGACGGCCCATGGCGGCCCCTTTCCCGAGATCCTGGACCATGACCTGTTCTTCAACTGCATCCTCGCAGGCCCGGGCACCCCTGTCTTCGTGCCCGCCTCGGCCCGCGAAGCCCAACGCCGCCTGACCGCCATCGGCGACATCGCCTGCGACCCGGACAGCGATTACAACCCGGTGCCGGTCTATGACCGCGCCACCACCTGGGAGGCCCCCGCCCTGCGCGTGGCCGAGGCCCCGCCGCTGGACATCATGGCGATCGACAACCTGCCCTCGCTTCTGCCGCTGGAAAGCGCGCAGGATTTTGCGGCGCAGCTTCTGCCCTCGCTTCTCGCCCTCGACCGTGTGGAGGCGGGCGTGTGGGGCCGCGCCAAAGTGACATTCGACGCGAACATGAAAGGGATCTGAGATGACCATTCACTGGTGCGGCACCGGCCTGTCGGCCATTCCCGGCCTGCGGCGGCTGATCGAGGACGGGCACGCGGTCACCGTCTGGAACCGGACCACCGACAAGGCCAGGGACGCGGTGGGCGACCTGACCGACGACATCCGCCCCTTCGATATAGACGCGCTCGGCGCCGTTCTGGAGAAGGGCGGCGTCGTGGTGTCGATGCTGCCCGGCGACTGGCATGTGCCGCTGGCCGAACCGGCGATCTCGAAGGGCGCGCAGTTCGTGTCGTCCTCCTATATCGCGCCGGAGATGCGCGCGCTGGACGACCGCGCCCGCGCGGCCGGGGTCGCGTTGGTCAACGAGGTCGGGCTCGATCCCGGCATCGACCACCTGATGGCGCACGCGCTGATGGACGACTACCGCGCCTCCGAGGCGTTCGATCCGGCCAACCATATCAGCTTCACCTCCTATTGCGGCGGCGTGCCGAAACACGCCAACCCCTTCCGCTACAAGTTCAGCTGGTCGCCCTTGGGTGTGCTCAAGGCGCTGCGTTCGCCCTCGCGGTCGATCCGCGACTATGCCCCGCTGGACGTGGCCCGGCCCTGGGACGCGATCAGCACCTATGTCGCCCCGCTGCCCGCGCCCGAAAGCTTCGAGGTCTATCCGAACCGCGATTCAATCCCCTTCATGCAGCAGTACCATTTCGAGGAGCACTGGCCGGTCCAGGAGTTCGTCCGCGGCACCCTACGGCTGAACGGCTGGTCGGATGCGTGGTCGGACGTGTTCCGCGAGATCGAAACGCTGGAAGGCCCAGACGGCGATGCCAGGCTCAAGGAAATGTCCGACCAGTTCTGGACCGAGAACGCCTATGAAGAGGGCGAGCCCGACCGCGTCGTGCTCTGCGTGGATCTCAAGGCGGACAAGGACGGCGAGGAGGTCTGGCACAAGACCTACGTGATGGACGCATGGGGCGACGCGCGCGGCTCGGCCATGGCACGGCTGGTGTCGGTGCCCGTGTCCTTGGCGGTCGAGGCGGTGATGAACCGCGAGATCCCGGCAGGCGTCCACGCAGCCCCCAGCGACCCGAAACTGGTCGCGCGCTGGATGGCCGAGGTGGACAGGCTCGCCCAGCATTTGCAAGTGGTCGATCACGCCGCCTGATGCTGCCCCGGGGCGCCCGGTCCCGTAACCGGATGCCTTGGGGGCCCGCGCCGTGCGCGTTGGTGGCGCTAACCCGGTTCACCCCGCAAGCGTGAGCGGATAGAAGGCGCGAAAGACACCGAAAGAGGCCCTTGAATGAGCATTCCCAAGCCCGTGGTCCTGTGCATTCTCGACGGCTGGGGCCTGTCGGATGACACCCGCGCCAACGCCCCCCGCCTGGCAGACACGCCCGCCTTCGACGCGATCATGTCGAAAGGTCCCCATGCACGGCTCATCACACACGGCCCCGACGTGGGACTGCCGCGCGGGCAGATGGGGAACTCCGAGGTCGGCCACACCAATATCGGCGCCGGCCGGGTGGTGGCGATGGACCTGGGCCAGATCGACCTGTCGATCGAGGACGGGTCGTTCTTCGAGACCGACGCGCTGCGCGATTTCATCGCCCGGATGCAGGAGAGCGGCGGCACCGCCCATCTCCTGGGGCTGGTCAGCGATGGCGGGGTGCATGGGCATATCGACCATATCGTGGCCGCCGCGCAGGCCCTGCACCGGGCCGGCGTGCCGGTGGTGCTGCATGCCATGACCGACGGGCGCGACGTCGCCCCGAAATCGGCCTACGGCTACTTCCAGACCTTGCAGGACCGCTTGCCCGAGGGGGTGCGCATCGTCACCGTGACCGGGCGTTATTACGCGATGGACCGCGACAACCGTTGGGAACGGGTCGAAGAGGCCTATACCGCGATGGTCCGGGGCCAGGGGCGGCGCGCCGCCTCCCCGCATGACGCCGTGACGCGCGGCTATGACCTCGGCGAGACCGACGAGTTCATCTCGGCCACGGTGATCGGCGGCTATGACGGGATGCGAGACGGCGACGGGGTCTGGTGCCTGAACTTCCGCGCCGACCGCGCCCGCGAGATCCTGCGCGCCATGGGCGAGCCCGGTTTCGCCGCCTTCGACACCGGCCCGCGGCCCCGCCTTGCCGCGCTGATGGGCATGGTGGAGTATTCCGAGGACCACAACACCTACATGACCACCGTTTTCCCCGCGCGCGAGATCGTCAACACGCTGGGCGAATGGGTGGCGAAACAGGGCAAGCGCCAGTTCCGCCTGGCCGAGACCGAGAAATACCCCCATGTCACCTTCTTCCTCAACGGCGGCAAGGAAGAGCCCGAGCCCGGCGAGGACCGCTTCATGCCCGCTTCGCCCAAGGTGGCGACCTATGACCTGCAACCCGAGATGTCGGCGGGCGAAGTGACCGACAAGCTCGTCGAGGCGATCGGCGCGGGGTACGACTTGATCGTGGTGAACTATGCGAATCCGGACATGGTGGGCCACACCGGAGACCTGAAGGCCGCGATCCGCGCCTGCGAGGCGGTGGACCAGGGGCTGGCGCGCACGCTCGAGGCGCTGGAGGCGGCGGGCGGCGCGATGATCGTGACCGCCGATCACGGCAATTGCGAATGCATGATCGATCCCGAAACCGGCGGGCCCCACACCGCGCATACGCTGAACCCGGTGCCCGTGGCGCTGGTCGGCGGGCCAGAGGGCGCCCGGCTGCGCGAGGGGCGGCTGAGCGACCTGGCGCCGACGCTGCTGGAACTGATGGGGCTGGAGCAGCCGCCCGAGATGACCGGAAAGAGCCTGATCGAATGAGGCGCGGGCTGGCCCTCCTGGTGCTGGCGCTCTGGGCCGGCGGCGCGGCGGCGCAGACGCCCGATCCGGCCGAGGCCGCCCGGGCCGCCGCCCTGCAACTGGAGGAGGCCACCCTGTCCCTGCAGGAGGCCGACCAGGCGCGCGACCGGGTGCGCGCGCTGACCGAAACCGTGCGCGCCTACGAGGCCGGGCTGGCGGCGATGCGCGAGGGGCTGCGCCGTGCCGCCCGGCGAGAGGCGCAGCTGACCGCGCAACTTGCTGCCCGAGAGGCCGAGGTGGCGCAGCTCTTGGGCACCCTCCAGACCATCGAGGCGTCGCCCCCGCCGCTGCTGATCCTGCATCCGGCCGGGCCGCTGGGCAGCGCGCGCTCGGCCATGATCCTGGCCGAGGTCACGCCCGCGATCAACGCCCGCGCCGCGCAACTGCGCGCCCAGGTTCAGGAGGTTCAAACCCTGCGGCTCTTGCAAGAAAGCGCGGTGGACACGCTCGAGGGCGGGCTGGAAGGCGCGCAAGAGGCCCGCACCGCGCTCAGCAAGGCTGTGGCCGAACGCACCGACCTGCCGCTCAGGTTCACCGAGGATCCCGTGCGCACTGCCATCCTGATCGATTCGGTCGAGACCCTGGACGGCTTCGCCAGCGGCCTGTCGCAGATCGCGGAGGGCGAAATCGCCGAGAGCGACGCCGACATCTCGGAACTGAAGGGCGAATTGCCCCTGCCGGTGGAAGGGGTCGTGCTGCACCGGATGGGCGAGGCGGACGCCGCCGGGATCGCCCGCGACGGCATCGTGGTCGCGACCCGGCCCCGCGCGCTCGTCACCGCTCCCGCCCCGGTGACGATCCGCTACATGGGCCCCCTGCTCGACCTGGGCAACGTGGCGATCCTCGAGCCGCAGCCCGGCACGCTGATCGCGCTGTCGGGCCTGTCCGAACTGTTCGGCACCGTGGGCCAGGTCATTCCCGCCGGAACGCCCGTAGGGCTGATGGGCGGCGCCGCGGCGGAAATGGGCGCGATTCTGTCAACATCCGGTGAGGGGGCTGGCACAGAGCGGCCGGAAACGCTCTATATAGAAGTGAGAGAGGGTGAAAGCCCGGTGGACCCGGAGACGTGGTTCCAGACAGACAGAAGTGGATAGCAGAAGCATGAAGAAATTCGTCATGGCCGCCATCGGCGGCACCCTGGCCGGCGTGATCGCCAGCACGCAGATCGCCGGCCCGCTCCTGGCCGAAGAGAACGCGCGCAACTCCAGGGTCTATGAACAGCTCGACCTGTTCGGGGACATCTTCGAACGCATCCGCGCGCAATATGTCGAAGAGGTGGACGAGGCCAAGCTGATCGAGGCGGCGATCGACGGGATGCTCACCTCGCTTGACCCGCATTCCAGCTATCTCTCGCCGCAGGACGCCGACAACATGCGGATGCAGACGCGGGGCGAGTTCGGCGGGCTGGGCATCGAGGTCACGCAGGAAGAGGGCTTCGTGAAGGTGGTCTCGCCGATCGACGGCACGCCCGCCGACGAGGCCGGGATCGAGGCCGGCGACTTCATCACCCATGTGGACGGCGAAAGCGTTCTGGGCCTCACCCTCGACGAAGCCGTGGACCTGATGCGCGGACCGGTCGGCTCCGAGATCCTCATCACCGTGGTGCGCGAGGGCGCCCCCTTCGACGTGTCGATCATCCGCGACACGATCAAGCTGACCGCCGTGCGCACCCGGACCGAAGGCAGTTCGGTCGTGTTGCGGATCACCACTTTCAACGATCAGACGCTGCCCAACCTCGAGGCCGGGTTCAAGGAACAGGTCGAAGAGGCCGGCGGCATCGACAACATCAACGGCATCGTGCTGGATCTGCGCAACAATCCCGGCGGGCTGCTGACCCAGGCGATCAAGGTCTCGGACGCCTTCCTCGAAGAGGGCGAGATCGTCAGCACCCGCGGCCGCGACCCCGCCGATGGCGAACGGTTCAACGCCACGCCGGGCGACCTGGCCGAGGGCAAACCGATCGTGGTGCTGATCAACGGCGGCTCGGCCTCGGCCTCCGAGATCGTCGCCGGCGCGCTCCAGGATCACCAGCGCGGCATCGTCGTGGGAACCAAAAGCTTCGGCAAGGGGTCGGTTCAGACCGTCATGCCGCTGCGCAGCGACGGGGCCATGCGCCTGACCACCGCGCGCTATTACACGCCTTCCGGCCGCTCGATCCAGGCCCTGGGCGTGAGCCCCGACATCGTGGTGCAGCAGCCGCGCACCCGCCCGAACGCCGAGGAGGAGGACGAAGGCTCCGCCGCGCGCACCCGGTCCGAGGCCGATCTGCGCGGGCGCCTGAACAACGACAGCCTCAGCGAGGATGAAATCCGCCAGATCGAGGAAGACCGCGCCAAGGCCGAGGCCGCCGCGGCGCTGCGCGAGGAGGATTACCAACTGGCCTATGCCATCGACATCCTCACGGGCCTGTCCAAGCTGGGCCCGGCCGGCGACTGATCGCGTTTCATTAGAACCTCGCCAAGGGCCGCGTTCCTATGGGAGCACGGCCCTTTTTTCGTCGCGCCGGTCTCCGGCCCACGTCACGCCCGTAGCAAACCACGTGCCGGGGTATTTTCAAACCAGAAAGAAGCAGGAGCGCGCGCCCAGGCCTCGACCCGCGCGCGGCATCGGTGACGGAAGGAGGGCGACCGACCTCAGGCGGTGTCCAGACAGTGGCGCCGGAACGCACGTTTGAGCATGTCCAGCTCGGCGCGCAGCAGATCGACCTCGGCGCGCAGATCGTCATCCGCCGCCTCGCCCGCGATCAGGGTGAAGGCGCCCAGCTTGGTGTCGCTTGCCGCGTCCACGATGAGAAAGGTCTGCACCCCTTCGGCAATGGCGTGATCGGGCAGCGGAACGCGCAGCAGCCAGTCGCCGGGTTGCGTCTCCTCGGTCAGTTCGACCCCCTCGACGGGCCGGTCCTGGTGGATCACGCGGATTTCCGGTCGGGCGCCGGTTTCGCCCGCGCCGGAAATGCGTCCCTGCCAGACGCGGCTGCGCAGGTTGAGCTTGGTCAGGGTGAGCTGGCTCATCGCTCTCTCCTAGATGGTGGCGCGCGGAAAGCGGCAGAAGGTCAGGTCGCGGATCACCACCTGGTTCATGTCCGGTCCCTCGAAGATCAGGTCCAGCCAGACCCGGTCGATGCGTTTCTCGTTGAGCTTTGAATAGGCCAGGTCGAACTCGACCGTGATGCCCTTTTCGTCCAGCGGCAACTCCCGCACGATCTGTTCGGTGTTGGGCCCGTGGCGGATGTTCAGCCGCGCGAAGATCTCGAGCGGTTTCTCGGTGTCGATACTGGTATCGACACGGATCAGATGCGACCGGGTCAGCCCCTCGCAGACCGACTTGGGCAGGTCGATCACCAGCGACAGGAACGAGCCGTCGAAATTGAACACGTCCATGCGCAACCCGAACGGGGCGAGGTCCTCTTCGCGCAGGTTGCGCAGCTGGCGCAGGGTCAACTCGGAGAAGTCGCAGTCGTGGAACAGCGTCACCTCGGTGCCCAGCTTGGCCTTGGTCTGCACCGAGGACAGGCCCGGAACCGGCAGCGGGCCGCGCCACAACTCGGGGCGCCAGGACCAGTCCGTGCCATGCGGCCGGGGAAAGGCGCTCGACCCGATGCGCGGCAGCGCCAGGCGCCCGTCGGCGACATGGATCAGCCGGTCGAGATGGGTGCGCAGTTGAAAGGCACGGTTGCGTTGCTGGCGCAGGACAGACAGGCCGGTCTCCTCGGCCTTTCGCGCGGCCCGGCGCCAGGAGCGCAAGACCCGCCGGTGAATGAGTCGATCCAACACGCTGCTGTCAGTCCCCGGTTTCGCCCGAACGGACGCCTCTTTTCAGAGCAATGCCCAAAAGTTGG
>DOIS01000262.1 GCA_003511785.1 Paracoccaceae bacterium | reverse complement strand
TAGTCCCCGTTGGCACCGGGCACCACAAAAGCCGACCGCCCATCCCGGCCCATCCCCGCTCCTGCTGCGCCACGCGTCCTGCGGCGATCCGCCGTGCAGGCCCGGCTTGGCCCCTGTCGCATTCCACCGTTATGATATGTGCGAGTATCAGGAGCCATGCGATGACCGACACACCGCACCCCGCCCCGACCGAGACCGCCGCCGAGCCGCGGCTTGCGCATTTTCATGTCACCTTCTTCGCCACGGTGATGGGGCTGGCCGGGCTGACCCTGGCGCTGCACCGGGCCGAGGGCGCCATGGGCACCGGCCACGTCGCCAGCGGGGCCGCACTTGCGGTGACGGTGCTGGCCTTTGCCGCGATCGCCCTTGTCTATGCGCTCAAGGCGCGGGCCCATCCGCAGGCGGTCGCCGCCGAATGGCACCACCCGGTGAAACTCGCCTTCTTCCCGGCGATCTCGATCTCGCTGCTGCTGATCGGCACCGCCGCCCGCCCCGTCGCGCCCGAGGCGGCGCGGTTGGTCTGGCTGCTCGGCGTGGCGGCACAGGGCGCGCTGACGCTGGCCGTGATCTCGGGCTGGATCGGGCGGCGGCCGTTCCAGCCGATGCATGTCTCGCCCGCCTGGTTCATCCCGGCGGTGGGCAACGTGGTCGTGCCCGTGGCCGGCGTCTCCTTCGGCTTCGTCGAGTTGAACTGGCTGTTCTTTTCCACCGGCCTGATCTTCTGGCTGGTGCTGCTGACGCTGGTGATGAACCGGCTGATCTTTCACGATCCCCTGCCCGCGCGTCTTCTGCCGACGTTGGTGATCCTGATCGCGCCGCCGGCGGTGTCGTTCCTGGCCTGGCTGCAATTGAACGGCGGCGTGCTCGATCCCTTCGCGCGGTTGCTCTATTATGCCGCGCTGGGCTTCGCGGCCATTGTCGCGGTGCAGGCGGCGGGCTTCGCCAAATTGCCCTTCGCCCTGTCCTGGTGGGCGCTCAGCTTTCCGGTGGCGGCGCTGACGCTGGCCAGTTTCGCCTATGCCGCGCTGGCCTGGTCGGGCGCGCACCTGGCGCTGGCCTGGGGCCTGTCGGCACTGTTGCTGGGAATCGTGGGGGCATTGGTCGCGCGCACCGCGCTGGCCATCCTGCGCGACGAGATCTGCAAGCCGGAATAGCGCCTGGACGAAAGACCGGAGCCCGGGCCGCGCCTAGCCTTGCGCGACCACCCGGACCGGAGGCGCAATGCAGCTGACCCATGACCATCACGAGACGCGCCGCACGCTGGAGCGGTGGATCGACGATCACGTGAACCCGCATGTCGACGATTGGGAGGCCGCCGGCATCTTTCCCGCCCATGAGCTGTTCGGCTCGCTCGGGAAACTGGGCCTGCTGGGCATCGACAAACCCGAGGCCTATGGCGGGCTCGGGCTGGACTATTCCTATTCGGCGGTCATGGCCGAGGCGCTGGGGCGGATCAAATGCGGCGGGGTTCCCATGGCCATCGGTGTGCAGACCGACATGTGCACGCCCGCCCTGGCGAAACATGGCAGCGACGCGCTGCGCGAGGCCTTCCTGCGCCCGGCGATCTCGGGCGAGATGGTGGGGTGTCTGGGCGTGTCGGAACCCGGCGCCGGCTCGGACGTGGCGGCGATCCGCACGCGCGCGCGGACCGATGGGGGCGATTACGTCATCGACGGGGCCAAGATGTGGATCACCAACGGCACCCAGGCCGATTTCTGCTGCCTGCTGGTCAATACGGGCGACGGGCCGGCGCATCGCAACAAGTCCCTGGTCGTTGTGCCGATGGACGCCCCCGGCGTCAGCGTGGCCCGCAAGTTCGACAAGATCGGGATGCGGTCCTCGGATACCGCGCAGTTGCATTTCGACGCGGTGCGGGTGCCGCAGCACCACCGCATCGGCGAGGAGAACATGAGCTTCGTCTACCAGATGGAGCAGTTCCAGTATGAACGCCTCTGGGCCGGGCTGAACACCGTAGGCACCCTGCGCCGGGCGCTCGCCGCGACGCTGGACTACACCCGCGCGCGCGAGGTCTTCGGCCGGCCGGTGGCCGCGCATCAATGGGTGGGTTTCACGCTTGCCGGATACGAGGCCGAGCTGGAGGCGCTCGCCGCGCTCTGCTGGCGCGGGGTCGAGATGGTGGTGGCCGGCGAGGACGCGACAAGGCTGGCCACCATGGCCAAGCTCAAGGCCGGGCGGCTGACCCGCGAAATGGCCGATGGCTGCCTGCAATTCTGGGGCGGCATGGGCTATGCCGAGGAAAGCGAGATCTCACGCATCTTCCGCGACGGGCGGCTGACCGCGATCGGCGGCGGCGCGGACGAGGTGATGTTGCAGATCCTCACGAAATTCATGGGATCGGACAGGGGGCAGGCATGAACGGGCTGTTTTCGCTGGAGGGCAAGGTCGCGGTCATCACCGGCGCGTCACGCGGCATCGGGCTTGCGATCGCGCAGGAGATGGCGCGCGCCGGGGCGCGGGTGGTGCTGTCCTCGCGCAACGGGGCGGACTGCGCCGCACGCGCCGACGAGATCAACGCCGAGATCGGTGGCGAGGTGGCGCTGGGCTGCGCCGCCTCGCTGTCGGACAAATCCGCGTTGCAGGCCATGGTCGACCTCGCCCGCGACCGTTTCGGGCAGATCGACGTGCTGGTGTGCAACGCCGCCTCGAACCCGCATTACGGCCCGATGGAGACCCTCACCGACGAGGCGTTCCGCAAGATCATGGACAACAACGTGCTGGCCAACAGCTGGCTGGTGGGCATGGTCGCGCCCGAGATGCGGGCCCGCAAGGACGGCGCGATCATCCTGGTCTCGTCCATCGGCGGGCTGACCGGCAGCCGGGTGATCGGCGCCTACAACATCTCCAAGGCCGCCGACATGCAGCTGGCGCGCAACCTCGCGGTGGAATACGGGCGCGACAATGTCCGGGTGAACTGCATCGCGCCGGGCCTGATCCGCACCGAGTTCGCCCGCGCGCTGTGGGAGAACCCCGACCTGATGCGCGCCTACGACGCCGCCGTGCCGATGGCGCGGGTGGGCGAGCCCGAGGAGATCGCCGGGGCGGCGATGTTCCTGGCCGCACCCGCGGGGCGGTTCGTGACCGGGCAGAGCATCGTGGTGGACGGCGGCGCGACGAACACCGGGCTGGGGTGACGGGAGGCGGAAGCGCGATCAAAGCGGTCCCCCGTAGCACATCATTGTCCACGGAAAGGACAAGAACGCCGAACGGCGCCGATCCCAACTCCGTCTCCCGGTCTCCCAGCACCCCGCGCCCAGCCCCTCCGGCCCGCCGGATCGACACGGGCGCGTCTCTGGCCTTCCTCTTGCGAGAAATACTTCGGGGGAGCGCG
>DOIS01000236.1 GCA_003511785.1 Paracoccaceae bacterium | reverse complement strand
CTAGCCTGTTCTGGTTCCGGTCGGTGGCGACGCTGCTCGGGTGGCGCCGCGACCTGGTCCTCCAGGCGGCCGGCACCGACTGCGGTGTGGCCTGCGCACTCAGCGTTCTGGGCCGACTCGGCCGCCGGGCCGACCCGGTCGAGGCGATCGACGCGATGGACCCCGAGAGAACCGGCACCGACATGGAATCGCTGCGCGCCTTCTTCGCGGACCGCCACGGCATTCCCGCCCGCGCCATGGCCGTGCCCGCCGATCGGCTGCCCGAGATCACGGGACATGCCATCCTGCACATGACGCAACAGCATTATGTCGTGCTGCTGGCGCGCGCGCCGCAGGGGGTGCTGGTGTTCGATCCCTCGATGGGCCCGGTCCACTATCCCCCGGCGGATTTCACCGCCCTCTATTCTGGCTATCTCGTCGAGGTGTCGCGCAAGCCGCCCCGCGGCGAGGCCCGGCTGCCGGCCAGGCGCCCGGACCGGGTGGTCGGGGGCGATCCGGGCGGGGGCCTGGCACCGGCGTCCCTTGCGGTGATCGGCGTGGCCTCGCGGCTTCTGGAACTGGCGCTGGTCCTGTGCCTCTGCGCGGTGCTTTACCTGGTGCTGAACCAGGCCGGGTTCGCGTCGATGCTTCTGGCCTTCGGGCTGATCGCGATCTGCGGCGGTCTGCTGCTGCTGGCACGCCAGGTGCGCTTCGAGGGCGAAGGCGCGCTGGTGCGGCGCCGCCAGACCCGGGTCTGGTCGCGACTGCTGCGGATCGTGGCGCGCGGGCGCGACCTGTCGGGGTTCCGCGGCCACCCCGAGCGCGAGGTTGCGGGCGCGTTCCGGCGCGGGCTGACGGTCACGATCCCGCAGCCCGCACAACTGCCCGCGACCCTCGGCGGCTTCCTCACCGTGTCGGCGGCGCTGTGGCTGCTGCACCCGGCGGTTGGGGCGGCGCATCTGGTGGCCTTCGCCGCCACGATCGTCGCCTTGCAACTGGACGGCATCCACCAGTGTCGCCGCTCGGTGCGGGGCACCGTGGGGCGCTACAGCAAGCTGCTGGCAGGCAGGGAGGCGCTCTGGACCGCGGTCTCGCCCGACATGATCGGCGAGTTCGCCAAGTGGGGCGTGATCGGCGCGGCGGGCCTGATCACCCTGCTGGGTCAGCTCTCCGACCTGGCCCTGATGTTCTGGATCCTCACGGCGATGCAGATCGTTCCCCTCGATTTCCGCCGCGCCTCGGCGCTGGCACCGGCCCTCGGGGCCGCGGCGCCGGTCTCGGGGCTGGTGGCGGCGGAAGTGCCGCTGCGCGCCCAGAAGATGGTCGGCACGCCGGCGCTCGCCCCGGTCAGCCGGGACGGTCTGCTGCGCATCGACGGGCTGGCGCCGATGACCGCCGGCCTGCGGCAACCCGATCTGACGGTTCGCGAACAACGGCTGATCCTGGCCGACGTGGTGCGCAACAGCCTGCGCACCCTGCCCGAGGCGGACCGCCCCGGGATCGACCAGATTCGCATCTTCGCCCCCGGCCAGGAGGCCAGCCAGGCCGATGTCGGGCAGGTGATCCTGGCGCGCGAGGCCGCCGCGAGCACCGCCGTGGCCCTGCCGTGGCCCTGCCGAACGCGCAGCGCGAGGCGCGCAGCGAAGCGATGCAGGACGCCGTCAAGCGCGCGCTGATGTCCTGCGAGCCTGGCGATTTCCCGGTCTTCTGGGACCTCCGGGGCCGCATGACGCCCGAAATCCTGCGCGAAAAGGCCGCCAACGGCGCGGTGCGCCGCATCGGCCACCTGACCATGACCCGGCTGACCGTCGTGGAGGCCGCGTAGCACCATGACGCCCCCCCTCCCCCTATCCCCGGCTCGGCGAGGTCTGGCCCTATGCCGAGGCGGCGGCGGCGCCGGAACTGGCGGCTTTGGCGCTCGACACGTTCTTCTCGGACCCGCGCCACAGTTCGGTCAGCGCGGCGACCTGGACGCGGGTGGACGACCCCGCCACCGCGCCGCGCGCAAGCTACGCGTTGCGCGTCTCGCGCGAGAACGGCCAGGGGGCGTTGGCACGCTGGGAGGCCTCGAGCGGCCAGTGGCGGGTGGTGCGCCGCTTCGCCGTACCCCAGCGCGACAGCGCCTGTTCGGTGGTGGAACTGCGCGGTATCCTGCTGGGAAATGTCGGCACGCCCGAGGAACTGACCGAGCGGCTCAACGCGCTGCTGGCCCGCGAGAACAGCGAGTCGAAAACCTATCGGCTGACGTCGAAGGTGCTGGCCGTGATGTCGATCATGATCCTGTTCTTCGCCATCCGGGCCGGCGCCGAGGCGCGGGCGCTCGAGCCCTTCCTGCTGATCTTCGCGCTGGCGATGATGGCCGGCATGACGGCAATCGGCCTGCGCACCCGCTGCAAGGCGATCAGCGAGGCCGGGCTGACCCGGATGCAGGAGCGGTTCCGTTTCGAATACCGTGCCGCCGACCATGCCCCGCTCAGCCCGCGCCACGTCGCCCGCGTTCTCAAGGAGAACGGCCTCAAACGCGAGGAGGACGCGGTGATCTTCGGCTTCCTGCTGCTGTGCCTGGTCTATTTCATCTCGCCGCTGGTGGTGATCGGGGTGATCGTGGCGCTGATCCTGGTCACGCTGGTGACCGCCGGAGCCGCCACGCTGCGCCCGCTGGGCCTGGCCCACGAGCGCAGCGAACAACGGCTCGAACAGGCGTTCCTGTCGTTCCGGGCCGGCAACGACGCGTTCACGCCCCCCGTCCTGCGCCGGGCCAAGCACGAGGTGCTGCGCGACCGGGCGCGGCGCTATGGCGACATGGCGACCCGGCTGCATGACGGCCAGGCGCGCATGCGCCTGAACCAGGATCTCGGGCAGGGCCTGTCCTTCCTGGTGATCTTCACGGCCTATGCGCTGCCCATCGCCATGGGTATCCAGACCTTCGCGCCCGAGACCCGCGACTCGCCGGTCAGCACCTCGCTGTTCTCGGTCGCGCCGGTGATCGTGCTGCTGAGCATCGCCAAGACGACCACGGTGCTTGCCCTGATCGTCAACCGCCGCCTGGCCCGCTTCAGACGCTGACCGGGGCGCGAACGACCGGGACGTCCGAGGACCGCACCGGCCGCCTGTTTCAGGTCTTGCGCCGCTGGTTGATGTTCTAGCTTATGATGATGCGTTCACCGTCCGGCCCGCTCTGCTTGGCCAGGTTCGGCTCGACCGAATGATAGAGCCAGCTGGGGAAGAACAGCATCTTGCCCGCCACCGGCTTGACCTTGACCTTGGTCCAGCACTCGGTGTTGCGCTTCTTCTTCGGCTGGAAGGTCGCGCTGTTCATCAGGTTGACGATGCGCGGATCGATGAACTCGATCTGGCCCGCGCCTTCGGGCGCCTGCACGTAGTAGACTCCCGACCACAGCGCGCCGGGATGGATATGGGCCCGGTTCGAGCTGCCCGGCGGGTTCGAGATCGACCACATCGTGGTGACTTCCAGCTGGCGGTTGCGGTCGTATCCCAGGTCCGCCGAGATCCCGGAGGCCATGGCCTCGACCCGTTGCGTCAGACGCTTGAAGGCCGGGTCCTTGTGCAGGTTGTTGTGCGAGTGCCAGCCGCCGAGCGACCGGAAATTCGACCGCTCGATGCCTTTCTGGTCGCGGGCCTGCTCGGCGCGGATCGCGGCCAGGATTTCCCGGTTCATGTCCTCGGCGTCATGCAGCAGCGCCGAGTAGACCAGCGTGGGGAAGTAATCTGCCCGTCTCAGCTCGTCCTGGCCCTTGTCGGTTTCTATCTGGGAAATTGTGCGCACCATGTTCTATCTGGGAAATTGTGCGCACCATGTGGTCCTCCGCTTGCAGTATTTACGACGCGCCGGCCGGTTCATGTGAACTCATGCGTCGGTGTTGCCGGTCCGGGGTCATTGACAATCATCCGGAACGGTTGAGGCGGGCAGGCTCTCCGGCCCGGTCTCGAAAATCTCGGTCAGCACGGCGAGGCGCGCGCGCACGGCCGCGCTGTCGGCGGGTGGCAGTCGATCCGGGTGACGCCAGAACGCATAGGCGAAGATCGCGGTCTCGGCGAGGTCCTCGCGGTCGGGCCAATCCCGGGCATACCCGGTCACGAAGGCCCCGTCGCGGTCCTGCGCCGCGCGCCAGTCCGGGCTGTCCGCGTGCACCCGGTCGAGCGAGGCGTGAACCGCCTCGTGCAGCAGCGATTCCTCCAGCCGGTTCTCGGACAGGCGGGTGTCGGTGCGCCCGGCATAGACGAAAATCTTGCCCGGCCCGGCGGAATAGGTGGGATCGCCCTTGTGGATACCAAACTGGCGGATGCCCTGGCGCAGCACCGGCGGCAACTGGCCCAGCGGGCGCGCGTAACGCAACGCCTCGGCCCGGGCGGCCTCGGGGGTGCCGAACTCGGGGTTCACCACGATCTCGATGGCCGGACCGTCGCTGTAATAGGCGCGGAACAGGAAGGCGTCGAGGTCGAACTCGGCATCGACGCGCTTGTCCCACATCTGCCGGGTCCCGCGCCCGACGTTCTCGAGACAGACATAGCTGGACGGATCGTCGCTCTGGATGATGTCGAAAACCGTGTCGGCGGTCGAGTCGAAGGGTGGCTCGGACGCAGCGGCGGCCCCTTCCGCGCTCCCGGCACCGAGCAGGGGAAGCGGGCCACAAAAGAGCA
>DOIS01000175.1 GCA_003511785.1 Paracoccaceae bacterium | reverse complement strand
GGGTGAGGGGGGCCCGCGTCTCGCGTCCGGTTTGGCAGGGCATCGTTGAAACCCTCCCCACGCGCGAAGAGGTGCCGGCATGAGGCGTTTCGCGAACATGGCCCGGGCCGGGCGCGCCGGTTTGCTGGCGGCGCTGCTGTGCCCGATGCTCGTCCTTGGCGCCGGCGCGCAGGAGGCCAAACCCCGCGCGGAGGGCGATGTGCTCTCCATCGGCGGGTCGGTGACCGAGATCGTCGTGGCGCTGGGCCAGGCGCACCGGCTGGGTGCGCGCGACACCACCTCCACTTACCCGCCCGAGGTCACCGACCTGCCGGACGTGGGCTACATGCGCGCGCTTTCCCCCGAGGGGGTTCTGTCGGTCGGCCCCGATCTGATCCTTGCGGAAGAGGGCGCAGGCCCGCCCGAGGCGCTCGAGGTGATCCGCGCCGCCGACGTCGCCTTCGTCGAGGTTCCGCAGGCCCGCACGGTCGAGGACATTCTGCGCAAGATCGAGATCATCGGCGCGGCGCTCGACGTTCCGGACCGCGCCGAGGCGCTGGCCGACCGGGTTTCGGCCGATCTCGAACAGGCGATCCGGGACGCCGCGCGCCCCGAGGCCGAGAAGCCGCGCGTGCTGTTCGTGCTGTCCACGCAGGGCGGCAAGATCACCGCCTCCGGCACCGGCACCGCCGCCGACGCGCTGATCCGCATGGCCGGCGGGGTGAACGCGATCCGGGACTTCACGGGGTTCAAGCAGATCACCGACGAGGCGGTGGGCTTGGCCGCGCCCGATGTGATCCTGATGATGGACCGCGGCGGCGATCACGGCATCGCCGATGACGAGTTGTTCGCCATGCCCGCGGTGCGGCTGACCCCGGCCGCCCGGACCCGGTCGGTGCTGCGCATGGACGGGTTGCTGATGCTGGGCTTCGGCCCCCGCACGGCAGAGGCCGTGCGGATGCTCAACCGCGCGCTTCACCGCCTAGAGGGCTGAGCCATGTCGGCCCTGTGCGATGTCGAGGCGCCACCGTGCGATCCCCTGGCCCGCGCCCGCGCACTGCACTGGCTGCTGGCTGGCGGGCTGGCGCTGGCCGCCATGGCGAGCCTCCAGGTGGGCGCGGTGGATGTCTCGCTCTCCGCGATGCTGGCCAAGCTGGTGCAGGGCGAGGCGCTGAGCCAGATGGAACGTGTCGTCCTGCTGGACATCCGTTTGCCCCGGCTGGCCATGGGTGTGCTGGTGGGCGCCGCGCTGGCGGTGTCGGGCGCGGCGATGCAGGGGCTGTTCCGCAATCCGCTGGCCGATCCCGGGATCGTCGGGGTCGGCGCGGGCGCCGGGCTGGGCGCGATCCTGGCCATCGTGCTGGGGGCCTTTCTACCGGTCTGGGTCATCGACCTGACCGGCAACCAGCTCACCCCTTTCGCCGCCTTTCTCGGCGGCTGGGGATCGACGATCCTGCTCTACCGGGTCTCGACCCGCCACGGGCGCACCTCGGTTGCGACCATGCTGCTCGCGGGCATCGCGCTGGGGGCGCTGGCCGGGGCGCTGTCGGGCATCCTGGTCTATATCGCGGATGACCAGCAGTTGCGCGACCTGACCTTCTGGGGGCTGGGCTCGCTTGCCGGGGCGAGCTGGGCCAAGGTGCTCTCGGCGGGGCCGCTGATCGTGCTGTCGGTCGGCGCGGCGCTGATGCTGGGGCGCGGGCTGAACGGTCTCGCCCTGGGCGAGGCGACCGCGGCCCATATCGGCATCGACGTGCAGCGCATGAAATCCATCGCCATCCTCGCCGTTGCCGGGGCCACCGGCGCGGCGGTGGCCGTCTCCGGCGGGATCGGCTTCATCGGAATTGTCGTCCCGCACCTCCTGCGTCTGGCCTCGGGCCCGGACCACCGGGCGCTTCTGCTCAACTCCGCGCTGCTGGGGGCCACCCTGCTGATCCTGGCCGACGTGATCGCCCGGGTGGTCATCGCCCCGGCCGAACTCCCGATCGGCATCGTGACCGCAGTGCTGGGCGCGCCGGTCTTTCTGTGGATACTGCTCAAACGCCGGGGGCTGGTCGAATTATGAGCCTGATCGCCGAAAACATCCGTGTCTCCTACGGTCCGCGCGAGGCGCTGCGCGGTGTCGATCTGACCGCCGCGCCGGGCGAGGTCACGGCCATCGTCGGGCCCAACGGGTCCGGCAAATCCACCTTGCTGGGCGCGATCACGGCGTCGCTGCCTTTCCGGGGTCGCGTCAGGCTGAATGGCCGTGACATCGCGGCGATGAAACCCTGGGACCTGGCGGCGAAGCGCGCGGTTCTGCCCCAGGCCTCGCGGCTGGCCTTTCCCTTCAAGGTGATCGAGGTCGTCCGCCTGGGCCTGCAGTCGGGCACCGCCGGGGACCGGCCCGAGGTGCCGATGCAGGCCCTCGCGCGGGTCGGGCTGGCGCATTACGCCAATCGCACCTTCCAGGAGCTGTCCGGCGGCGAGGCGCAGCGCGTGATGCTGGCGCGCGTCCTGTGCCAGGTCTGGGCCCCGGTCGAGGACGGCCAGCCGCGCTGGCTGCTGCTGGACGAGCCGGTCTCCAGCCTGGACATCGCGCACCAGTTGCAGGTGATGGCCATCGCCCGCGATTTCGCGCGCGCCGGCGGCGGCGTGATCGCCGTCATGCACGACCTGAACTTGACCGCGCTGTTCTCGGATCGCGTGGCAGTGCTGGCCGAGGGGCAATGCCTGGCCTTCGGCACGCCGCCCGAGGTGCTCACCGACGAGACGCTCTCGCGGGCCTATGGATGCGCTTTGCGCGTCTCGGCCCCGCCGCCCGCGGGCGTTCCCTACATCCTGCCGCATGCGGCCACGGCCTGACCGAAGCGCGGCGGCCCTTCCACACCCAGACGCAACCAAGGAGACCCCGATGTATCTTGCCATGAACCGTTTCACCGTCCCGCTGGAAAACGCGGCCGAGTTCGAAGAGCTGTGGCTGTCCCGCGAGAGCCGCCTGAACGAGATGGAGGGCTTTGTGTCGTTCCACATGCTCAAAGGGCCGGAAGAGTCGGGCCGCATCCTCTACGCGTCGCACACGATGTGGCGGACCGAGGAGGATTTTCGCGCCTGGACCGAAGGCGAGGCCTTCCGCGCCGCCCATGTCCGGGCGGGCGGTTCCCGCAAGCTGCACGAGGGGGCGCCCCGTTTCGAGGGCTTTACCGCGATCCAGGAGATCGCCGTGCCGCAGCCGGCGTGACAGCGCCCTTCAGCGGCGGGGGTTTCGTCCCGCCCTTATACTTGACTGAAAATATCAGATTAGGGTAAAAGCAGCTTCAGGCCCATCCCAGCCACCGCCCCGGCAGCCCGGATGTCACAGGAGAGGAACAGATCGTGACGACACCCGAGCCCGTGGTTTACACCCGACCGCATCCGGCAGCCGGTAATGGCTGGCGCGACATCGTGCAGTCCGGCGCGGACAGCGCGCAGAGCGAGGGGTTCGCCCTCGAACACCTGATCGACCTTCAGCGCGACCGCGCGCCCGAAGCCGGAGAAGGTCGATGAGTCTGATGCACAATGCCCCGTCCCCACGGTCCGTGGACCGGACCGACGACACCGCCAGCTATGACGCGCGCGACCTGATCGTGAACGGCACCAAGGCCGAGATCGTTCTGGATGGCCAGACCTACACCCTGCGCATCACCCGCGCCGGCAAGCTGATCCTGACCAAGTAGGGGTGGCGCGCCTGGCGCCGGGCCGTCGTTTTGGGTGCCGCCCAGGCGCATCTTCAACCTGTCAGAACCCGAACCCGGCCCCGCCGCCGGGAGGCCCCGTCCCGTCCTCTGGCCAGCGCCTTGCGCCCGGCCAGACGACCGTTCCGAAAGTCGGAGGCTTGAGACATGCTCTCATCTCTTGGACCCCGCGCCGCCGCCTGCCTGCTCGCCCTGACGGTCTGCGGGCCGGGGGGCGCGCAGGACGCCGCGCACGCCCGCATCTCCATTGAACTCAACGCGCTGGACCCCCTCGACGAGGCCTGCCGGATCAGTTTCCTTGTCCAGAACGGCCATGACACGGACATCGGACAGGCCGTTTACGAGGCCGTCCTCTTCGACACCGAGGGCCGGGTTGATCGCCTGACCCTGTTCGACTTCGGCGCTTTGCCCTCGGCGCGGCCGC
>DOIS01000226.1 GCA_003511785.1 Paracoccaceae bacterium | reverse complement strand
AAAGAGGCCCGCGCCTGGACCATTCGCAGGGGCACTGCAGCGCCTCAGGCGGCCGGTGTTATCCACGGCGACTTTGAAAAGGGTTTCATCCGCGCCGAGACCATTGCCTATGATGATTTCGTAGCGTGCAATGGCGAACAGGGTGCCAAAGAGGCCGGCAAGATGCGTGCAGAAGGCAAAAGTTATGTCGTCAAGGACGGCGACGTGATGCACTTCCTGTTCAACACCTGATCCACGCCGGTTTCCCGGACCGCTACGCCGCCCGCCAAGATTTCGGGCGGCGTTTTGGTTCGCCCACAAGTTATCGTGGTTATCCCCAAAAATAGGGGTTGCCAGATAGCGGCCCACACCGCACCATATCTTGTACAGGCATGGGGGATCGCCCCGGTCTGTAGAGCAGGCACCTAGCGCTTGGGGCGCTGACCGCCCCAATCTCTAGCGGATCAGTGAGGTGGCATCATGGCCCTTTCCGAGCAGTATCTCGAAGAAGACATCCATCCCATCGACATCGTCGAGCACCTGGCCGCCCATCACGACTGGGAGTTCGACCGGATCGGGGACGACCAGATCGCCATGGCGGTCGAGGGGCAGTGGCGCACCTATTCCATCACGCTGGCCTGGTCGGGCTATGACGAGACGCTGCGCCTGGTCTCGACCTTCGAGATGGAGCCGCCGGAAGAGCGGTTGTCGGGCCTCTATGAGCTGGTCAACGCGATGAACGACCAGTGCTGGGCCGGCGCCTTCACCTATTGGGGCGCGCAGAAGCTGATGGTCTATCGCTACGGGCTGGTGCTGTCGGGCGGGCAGGTGGCCTGTCCCGAGCAGATCGACACCATGATCCGCGCCGCGGTGCTGAGTTCGGAACGCTACTACCCGGCGATCCAGCTGATGGTCTGGGGCGACCGCAGCCCGCATGAGGCGATGCAGGTCGCCATTGCAGAGGCTTACGGGCGCGCGTAACCCTTGGTCCCGAACCGATGACGGGGAGGGATTTCGATGAACATGGACACGGTGGCGGCGCAGGGGCTGGTGCTTTTGGGCTGCGGCAAGATGGGTTCGGCCATGCTGGCGGGCTGGCTGGAGCGTGGCCTGCCGGCGAACTCGGTCTGGGTGGTCGATCCGAACCCCTCGGACTGGCTGCGCGACAGCGGCGTTCACATCAACACGCCCATGCCCGAGGATCCGGCGCTGGTGCTGGTCGCGGTCAAGCCGCAGATGATGGGCGAGGCGCTGCCCGCGATCAGGCGCTACGGGGGCAGCGATGTGCTCTTTGTCTCGGTCGCCGCCGGCACGCCCATCGCCCGGTTCGAGGAGATGCTGGGCGCCGCCACGCCGATCATCCGCGCCATGCCCAACACGCCCGCCGCCGTGGGGCGCGGGATCACCGCGCTGATCGGCAACGCGCAGGCGGGCGAGGATCACCTGGCCCTGGCCGAGAGCCTGTTGTCGGCGGTGGGGCAGACCGTGCGGCTCGAGGACGAGGGGCAGATGGACGCGGTCACCGGCGTCAGCGGCTCGGGCCCGGCCTATGTGTTTCACCTGATCGAGACGCTGGCCGCCGCCGGGGTGGCGCAGGGCCTGTCCGAGGACCTGGCCATGCGGCTGGCCAAGGCGACCGTGGCGGGCGCCGGGGCGCTGGCCGAGGCGGCGGAGGAGACACCCGACCAGTTGCGGGTCAATGTCACCAGCCCCAACGGCACCACGCAGGCGGCGTTGGAGGTGCTGATGGATGAAGACAGCGGTTTCCCGCCGCTGTTGCGGCGCGCGGTGGCGGCGGCGGCGGATCGTTCGCGGGAGCTGTCCGATGGATGAGATCGGCTTCGACGACTTCCTCAAGGTCGATATCCGCGTGGGCCGGATCACCCGGGCCGAGCCCTTCCCGGAGGCGCGCAAGCCCGCGATCAAGCTCTGGGTCGATTTCGGGGGCGATCTGGGCGAGAAGAAATCCTCGGCCCAGATCACCGCGCATTACGACCCCGAGAGCCTTGCGGGCAAACAGGTGCTGGCCGTGGTCAATTTCCCGCCGCGCCAGATCGGCAAGGTGATGTCCGAGGTGCTGGTGCTAGGCCTGCCGGACGAGACCGGCGAGGTGGTTCTGATCGGCCCCGACCGAGACGTGCCGGACGGGGGGCGGATGCATTGATCCGGCTGCTGCTGTCGCGCCCGCTGCCGGCGGCGGTCGAGGACCGCGCGCGAGCCGAGTTCGACACCGAGATCCGCGCGCTCAACACGCCCATGAGTGCCGACGAGATGCGCCGTGCGCTGGCCGAGTTCGACGCGGTGATGCCGACCCTGGGCGATGCCTTCTCGGCGGAGGTGTTCGGCCATGTGCCCCGCCCCCGCTGCCGCCTGCTGGCCAATTTCGGCGTGGGCTACGACCATATCGACGTGGATGCGGCGCGGAGCGCGGGAATCGCGGTGACCAACACCCCCGGCGCGGTGACCGACGCCACCGCCGACATCGCCATGATGCTGATGCTGATGAGCGCGCGTCGCGCGGGCGAGGGCGAGCGGCTGGTGCGCGCGGGCGGCTGGGCGGGCTGGCACCCGACCCAGATGCTGGGGATGCACCTGACGGACCGGACGGTGGGGATCGTTGGCATGGGCCGGATCGGGCAGGCGGTGGCGCGGCGCTGCCATTTCGGGTTCGCCATGGAGGTGCGGTATGTCTCGCGCAGCGCCAAGACGCTGGACTTCCCGGCCAACCGCGAGGGCAGCCTGACCGCGCTGGCCGCCGCCGTGGACGTGCTGGTGATCGCCGTGCCGGGCGGGCCCGAGACCCGGCACCTGATCGATGCGGGCGTGCTGGCTGCGATGCAGCCCGGCGCGCATCTGGTCAATGTCGCGCGCGGCGACGTGGTGGACGAGGCGGCCCTGATCGCCGCGCTGGAGGCCGGCCGGATCGCGGGGGCGGGGCTGGACGTCTACGAGCACGAGCCGGAGGTGCCCGCCGCCCTGCGCGCGCTGGAGAACGTCACGCTGCTGCCCCATCTGGGCACCGCGGCGCTGGACGTGCGCGAGGGCATGGGGATGATGGTGCTGGACAACGTGGCGGCCTTGGCCGCGGGTCAGCCGCTTCCCAACCCGGTCTGATCCGGCGCCACACGGTCGCCCACCGCCTCGCGCCAATGCCGCCGGCAGAGCGAGACATAGGTCTCGTTGCCGCCGATCTGCACCTGGTCGCCCTCGGTGATGACCCGGCCCTCGGCGTCGCGGCGCACCGCCATCGTGGCCTTGCGCCCGCAGCGGCAGATGGTGCGCACCTCGCGCATCTCGTCGGCCAGCGCCAGGAGCGTGGCCGAGCCGGGAAACAACTCGCCCCGGAAATCGACGCGCAGCCCGTAGGCCAGCACCGGCAGGTTCAGATCATCGACCGCGCGGGCCAGTTGCCAGACCTGCGCGGGCGTGAGGAACTGTGCCTCGTCCACGAAGACGCAGGCGACAGGCCCTTGCGCCAACCGTGCCTCGATCCGGGCGAAAAGGTCATCTTCCGGGGCGAAGACGTCCGCCTCCTGGCCGATGCCGATGCGCGAGGCGATTCGGCCCCCGCCCGCGCGATCGTCGAGCCGGGCGGTCAGCAGATAGGTCTGCATCCCGTGTTCGCGGTAATTGTGCGACGCCTGCAACAGCACGGTCGACTTACCCGCATTCATGGTCGAGTAGTTGAAGAAGAGCTTGGCCATGCCCAGGGCTTAGCCCCGGTCGGGGCAGGGGGCAAGGCAGGTCAAGAAATGGCACACCGGAGGGCGTTGGGAGACGCGATTGCATGGTCCGGGACGGAACAACCCCTGGGGATGGACGGCAGCATCGTTTCACGTCTCCGACGCACCCTCCGGTGGCCGGAACCCCGCGCCATGCCTCAATACGCACACGGACACAGAACCTCTACACGGCCGGCAGATCAATTTCCGGCAACTCTTTAATCCCCCATCACGCGGAGGATGAGGCGAGAATTGCATTTACTCTGCGCGGCGGTAATGGGAAAAAAGGTGCGCCTTTCCCCGCATTTCCGGGGAAGGGCGCGTAACCGCCCAGGGGAAGAGTGCATGGCCGATATCGGTATCTACCTGAAACGACATACCGAGGCGCTGGTGAAGGACGTGGGCATCGAGGCCGCCTGCCAACTCACCGGGAAATCCAAGGCCACGCTGGGGCGCTATTACTCGGAGGCCAGCGAACATGCCGATCGGTTCATGCCGGTGGACGCGGTGGCGCGGCTCGAGCAGTCGGCCACGCACCCGCATGTGACCTGCGCGCTGGCCGACCTAAAGGGGATCACCCTGTCGCATGACGACCGCCGGCCCAACACCACCCGGTCGGAAGGCGTGAACCAGGACGTGATCGCGCTGAGCCAACGCTTCGCCATGCTGATGACCGAGTATCAGCAGGCCATCGAGGACGGCATCATCACGGTGAACGAGGCCAAGCGCCTCTTGCGCGAGACCACGCTGCTGCAACAGGTGCTCATCGACATGAAGCTGCATCTCGAGGAGGAGAGCGTGGACGAGTAGCCGCCGGGTCGCCCAGGGGCCAAAATTCTTCGAAGAATTTTGACAAGAGTTTTCGAAAACTCTTGGCCCCGATCCGGCGAAGGGCGCTCAGCTGCGGCGCAGCAGCACCGAGCCCACCGAGTAACCCGCCCCGAAGGAGCAGATCAGCCCGTGATCGCCGGGCGCCAGGTCGTCGGAATATTGCGAGAAGGCGATGATCGAGCCGGCGGACGAGGTGTTGGCATAATCCTGCAGGATGTTGGGTTGTTCCTGCGGCTCGGGCACGCGGCCCAGCACCTTGCAGCCGATGAAATCGTTCATCGACTTGTTGGCCTGGTGCAGCCACAGTCGCTTCAGGTCGTCGGCCGCGATGTCCTCCTCGGCCATGTGCCGGGCGATGTGGTCGCTGACCATCGGCACCACCTCCTTGAACACCTTGCGGCCGTTCTGCATGAACTGCATGTCGCGCCGGTCGGCCATCCCGTCGGGGCGCGAGCGGCGCAGAAAGCCGTTGTTGTTGCGGATGTTGTTCGAAAACGCGGTGGCGCAGCGGGTCGAGCGCACCTCGAAATGCGCGCCGGTCGCGTCCTCGGCGCGCTCCAGCAGCACCGCCGTGGCCACGTCGCCGAAGATGAAATGGCAGTCCCGGTCGCGCCATTCCAGATGCGCCGAGCAGATCTCGGGATTGACCATCAGCGCCGAGCGGATCGAGCCTGAGCGGATCATGTCCGCTGCCGCCTGGATGCCGAAGGTCGCCGAAGAACAGGCCACGTTCATGTCGAAGGCGAAGCCCTTGATGCCCAGGAGGTCCTGGATCTCGATCGCCACCGCCGGATAGGCGCGTTCGAGGTTCGAGGCGGCGCAGATCACCGCGTCCACGTCCCGGGCCCCGCGCCCCGCCTGGGCCAGCGCTTTTTTCGCCGCGTCCAACGCCATTTCCGCCATGATCGAGGGCTCGTCGTCGGAGCGTTGACGCAAAAGCGGGTGCATCACCCGCGGGTCGAGGATGCCGGCCTTGTCCATCACCCGGCGCCGCTCGATCCCCGAGGCCTTGACGATGAACTCTTCCGAGGAATGCTGCATCGGTTCGGCCCGCCCTTCGGCGATGGCCTGGGCGTTCTCGGCGTTCTTCAGATCGGCATAGGCGTTGAAGGCGGCGACCAGCTCGGCATTGGTGATGACCTGTTCGGGGGTGTAAACGCCGGTGCCGGTGATGGCGGGAATATGGGCCAAGGGGTCTGTCCTTTGTGCAGTTTTCAGACAGTAATCCCCTGCGCCGGGGGGAACAAGGGGCCGGGGGCGCCGGTTTCCGTCCCGAAGCCTTGTCATGGACCTGTCGCGCTGGTTTGCTAGCCCGGCTGGACAGACATGCAGATGGACAGATACGACGCGACGATGAAAGACACCAACCTGCCCTTGCCGCCCCGCATCCGCCCGCGCCAGGTCGTGCACGATCCCGAGACAGACCCCCACGATCGGCTCGACAGCCTGTTCCGCGCCCAGATGGGCCGGTTGACCGGGGGGCTCTCGCCCATGGCGCTGGCCGCGGTCTGGGCGGATTGGTCGGCCAACCTCGCCGGCTCTCCCGGCAAGCTGATGGAACTGGGCGGGTTGGCCACGCGCCAGACGCTGGATTACGCGGCCTACCTGGCCCGCGCGGCGGGACGGACCGAGGCGCCCGACGACGTGATCGCGCCCGAGCCGGGGGACCGGCGGTTCCGACACCCCGGCTGGCGCAAGCAGCCGTTCCACGCCATGCAGCAGGCGTTCCTGTTGAACGAGGCGTGGTGGGACGCGGCCACCACCGGCGTGCGCGGCATGTCGCGCGGCCATGCCCATGCGGCCAATTTCGCCGCGCGCCAGATGCTCGACGCGGTCGCGCCGTCGAATTTCGCCCCGGCCAACCCCGAGGTGCTGGAAAAGGCACGCGAGACCGGCGGGGTCAACTTCATCGAAGGGGCGCGCAACTGGGCCGAGGACCAGGCGCGGATCGTCGGCGGCAAGCGGCCCGCGATCCTGGATGACTACGTGGTGGGCAAGGACGTGGCCGCGACGCCCGGGCGCGTGGTCTATCGCAACCACTTGATCGAGCTTATCCAGTATGCGCCCACCACCGGCCGGGTCCATGCCGAGCCGGTGCTGATCGTGCCGGCCTGGATCATGAAATACTATATCCTCGATCTCAGCCCGCACAACTCGATGGTGAAATACCTGGTCTCGCAGGGCTTTACCGTGTTCATGGTGTCCTGGCGCAACCCCGGCGCCGAGGATGCCGGGCTGGGCATGGACGCGTATCGCCGGATGGGGCCGATGGCGGCGCTGGACGCGGTGCAGGAGATCACCGG
>DOIS01000291.1 GCA_003511785.1 Paracoccaceae bacterium | reverse complement strand
GGCCTCGCCCACCGCGGGCACCGAGACCAGCCCCATGTACATGTCGATGAAGGTCGTCTCGGGCGGCGCGGTGATCGGGCGTTCGGCGGCGCGCGGGTCGTCCACCGTCTCGAAGGCCGCGTTCACCTCGCCCACGTCCAGCGACAGCCGCCGCAAGGTCCCGTCGCCTGCCAGCGTCTCCCAATCCTCCGCCGCGGTGGCGTCGGGAGCGATCTCGAAACGCAGGCCGGTGGGGGCCTGGGGAGGGGTGAGGCCGCCCAGCCCGAGGTCGCGGGCCACCTTGAGCCCGGCACGCACGATGGAATCGTCGATCACCATGATCGTGACCGTGGCGCCGGCGATGATGTCGAGATCATGCGCCGTCCCACCTGACTCGGCCTCGGCCACCAGGTCGAGCCCGGCATAGGTCCGGGCCAGCGCCGCGATCTTGCTCTCGGGAATGCCGATCAGAACGATGGGTTCGGAATGCTTGACCAGCTCGACGCCCAGAACCACGGCGTCGTCGTCCACTGCCACCATGGTGTGGATGGGTTTGCCGGAATAACCCGTCGTGCCCACATAGTCCGAGGCGATGAAGGCCCAGCCGATCCGCTCGCCGTCCCGCAGCACCGGGGCCACCGGCATGTCGTCGCGAATCGGCCCGAACGCGTCGGCCCCCTCGACCAGATCGCCCGCGGCGACATCGCCGATATACTGGGCGAGAACCGATTGCGCCGCCTGCGCCCGGACGTCTTCGGCCGGAAGAACCGCGAACAGGGCCAGGGTGATGACGGACACCAGGCGCGCGATGCAGGCAAGATGGGCGCGACGGGCAGAGGGGGCGGGCGGGCAGTCAGGCATGTCAGAGCTTCTTGGTTGTCTCGGGAGGCGCGCGGGCGCGCGGCAGTGCTCGGCGCGCGGCAGCAAGGGCGCGTGTCGCAGTCGGCGCGAAGCGGAAGGCGTTTTCGGCAGCGTGCAGCGACGGAACCGCCGGCACGATGAGGATCGCGGGGTGAGATACGGCACAGACCGGGCAATCGCCGCATGTATCGGGAGTTTCGCCGGGAGAGACGGGGCGGCCCTCGCCGTCCACCGCGACCTCGATGGCGTGACTGTCGATGCACAGAACCATCGTCCCGTCCGACAGCGCCGCGTCCGCACGGGCACGTGTGACCGGCCCGGACAGCGCCACGAGAATCGCCGCCAGCAGAAGCAGCGCCCGCGCGAGCGCATACCGGGCCTGCGCAGGACCACGCCCGACCCGCCCGCGCAAAGAGGCGGTCGGCAAAGGTCCATATGGGGTGGTCGTTCTGGCCATGCCTCGTCCGGCGGTTCGGTGTATATCCCGGAGGCCTGTCCCGTTCCTGCGGGCGGTGCCGAGTCAATTTCCTTGCGCCGAGGCTTAATGATGTGAATAGGCAATATAAATACCTATTGAATCATGGAAGCGAAAATGCGCCTCACATCCTTCACCGACTTCGGCCTGCGCATGTTGATGCGCATGGCCAGCACGCCCGGACGCGGGTATTCAACGAGCGAACTGGCAGAAGAGTTCCAACTGTCCCGGAATCATCTCAGCAAGATCATGCAACGGCTGTCGCGCGCCGGCGTGATCGAGACCCGGCGCGGGGGCGGGGGCGGCGCCGTCCTGGCCCGGCCGCCGGAAGAGTTGCGCCTGGGCGCCCTCGTCGAAATCCTTGAAGACGGCCAGGCACTGGTCGCCTGTTTCGAACCGGGCGAAAAGGCTGCACGATCGAAATCGGCTGTCGCCTGAAACCGCGCCTGCGCGCGGCCGAGCGGGCCTTTCTCGCCGACCTCGACCGCTCCACACTGGCCGACATCGCCTTGGCCCCGCCTCCCGATTTCGGCCTGCCGGCATCCTGAAGCAGCGCGCCGGTCATGCGAGGCACCACCCTTGTGATTCACATGTTCAGGACTGCGGCTGACAATTTGTCACGCTTGGGCTCAAGGATCGCGAGTCTGGCCGGTGTGCCCCGCTCAGCTTTCTGTTGCTTGCGAGGCCTTGCGCTCGGATGCCGACCGCTGCGCCGCTGCCCAGCGATCCACGCTGCGGGTATCGTGCCGCGCGGCGCGAAACTCTGCCACGCCAATCATCTCGATCAGGAACTCTCGATTGGTGGCCGGGCCCTCCACCTCGGTCCGGCGCAGCGCCTCGGCCAGCCGGTCCAGCGCCGTCTCGCGGTCCGGGCCATGCGCCACGATCTTCGCGATCATCGGGTCGTAATGCACCGTGATCTCGGTGCCGGTCGCATAGCCGGTCTCGACCCGGACGCCCTCCATCCGGGGCAGGTCGAGCCGACCCAACCGGCCGGGCGAGGGCAGGAACTGCCTGGCCGGGTTCTCGGCATAAAGCCGGGCTTCGACCGCGGCGCCGTCGCGTCGGATGTCCGATTGCGGCAGCTCGGCCCGCTCGCCCATGGCCTGGCGCAGCTGCAAGGCGACAAGATCCTGCCCGGTCACCATCTCTGTGACCGGGTGCTCGACCTGAATCCGGGTGTTCATCTCGAGAAAGAAAAACGCTTGCCCCGCCGGGTCATAGAGGTATTCGATGGTGCCCGCGCCGGCATAGCCCATCTGGCCGGCCAGGCGCACCGAGACCTCCTGCATTTCGCGGCGGACACTGTCGGGAAGGCCCGGCGCCGGCGCCTCCTCGATGATCTTCTGATGACGCCGCTGGAGCGAGCAATCGCGGTCGAACAGGTGCACAGCGCGACCGTCGCCAAAGCCGAAAACCTGGATCTCCACATGTCGCGCCGCGGGCAGGAAGCGTTCCAGATAGACCCCGTCATCGTGAAAGGCGCGGGCGGCAAAGGCGCGCATCCGCGCGACCGCGTCGGGCAGTTTCTCGGCCTCGTCGACACGGGCCATGCCATGCCCGCCCCCGCCCGCGATCGCCTTGACCAGAAGGGGAAGCCCGATCCGGGCGGCCTGCGCCGCAAGGTTGGCGTCGGCAGCGAGACGGTCGGTTCCCGGCAGGACGGGCACGCCCGCCGTCTGCGCGGCGGCGCGGGCATTGCGCTTGTCGCCCATCAGCCGGATATGTTCGGGATCGGGGCCGACAAAGGTCAGCCCTTGGGCCGCCACCGCCCGCGCGAACTCCGCGCTCTCGGCGAGGAACCCGTATCCCGGGTGCACCAGCGATGCGCCGGTCTCGGACGCCACCTCGAGAAGGCGCGCGACGTTCAGATAACTGTCCCGTGCCGGTGCCGGTCCCAGTCGCACCGCCCTGTCGGCCTGCGCGACATGTGGCAGGTCGGCGTCCGCGTCCGAATAGACCGCAACGGTCTCCAGCCCCAGCGCCCGCGCGGCACGGATCACGCGGCAGGCAATTTCGCCCCGATTGGCGATCAGGACGGGCCCGGTCATTTGCCCTGTCCCTCTTCCGCCTCGATCGCCGCGACCGCGGCCCGCGTCGTCTTGTG
>DOIS01000109.1 GCA_003511785.1 Paracoccaceae bacterium | reverse complement strand
TGCCGCGCCCGGTCGAGCGCCGCCTGGCTCGTGATCTGGCGCGCGGCGAGCTGCTCGGCGCGATCCAGTTCGGTTTCGGCCAGGTCGCGGTTGGCGATGGCGGCGTTGAGATCGGCGCGGGCGACGCGACGCGCGGCCTCGGCCGCCTGGACGGCCGCAAGTGCCTGTTCGCGCGTGCGCACGTCGAGCGCCGCCGGGTTGGTGGGCAGCATGTGGGCGACCACGGTCTCGCCCCGCACGACCGGATCGCCGGGATCGACCTGCACGCGCTTGAGACGTCCGGCGACCGGGGTCGACAAGATATACGCTTCCGCGACCCGCGTGCGGCCCTCCTCGTCGATCGTCACCATCATCGGACCACGCGTCACCTCGCCCAGATCGACCATCGTCGGGCGGGGCCAGAAGGCCGTCGTCAGCGCGCCCCCGATCATAAGAACAATGGCCGTGGTCAGGATCAGACGGGACCGTTTCTTTGCTTTTGCCATGATCTATTCCCGTGTCTTGAGCGCTTCGACCAGATCGGCCCGGTCGAGATCGCGTTTCACCAGCCAGCCGGAAACGAGCGCGGCGCCGAGCACGACGAGCGTCGCCTGCCCGTAGCTGACCGGGTCGAAAACGGCCGGTATCTGGTAGAGGTCGGTGGAAAAGCCAGCGGCGATGCCGAAGGACAGGCAGTAGCCGAGGAGCGCGCCCAGGGGCAGAGCGATCACCGTCACCACCGCCAACTCACCCAATAGAACAAAGGCCGCCTCGCCCCGGGTGAAGCCGATCACGCGCAGGCTGGCAAGGTCGCGGGATCGCTCGGCCAAGGCGATGCGGGCCGCGTTGTAGACGATGCCGAAGGTGATGACGAAGGCGATGGCCCCCATCACGTAGCGGATCGCGCCGGCCCCCTGGTTCATCAGCACCATGAAGGCATCGCGCGCCTGGGACTTGAGGGAGACGCCCGCGACGGTCGGCATGTCCTGGAGCGTGGCATAGATCGCCTCGGCCTCCGCCTCGTCGATCATCAGGTAGGCACCGGAGATGCGCCCCGGCTCCCGCAGGGTGCGGTTCAGGGCGTCGAGATCCATGTAGGCGGGCGAGCCGAGCAGGGTCTGCGCCGTGCCGGCGACGGGCACCTGCAAGAGCGGCTGGCGTCCCTCGCGCACGTCCACCGTGAGCATGTCGCCCGGGGAGACCCCCAGCATGTCGGCCAGCACGTCCGAGAGCACCACGCCGCGCTCCGGCAGGGCGATGGGCGCCATGTCGGCATCGAGCGCGCGGTTCAACTCCGGGTCGGGCGGCAGCCCGATCAGGGCGCCGCGATGGCTTTCCAGGCCGTGGCGCAGCACGACGCTGACGGTGCGCACCGGCTCGGCGCGCTGCACCCCGGGCAGGTGCCGCAGTTCGAACAGGGTCTTGTCGCTCACGGGGTGTGTGAAGCTGACCGTCACGTCGCTGCGATCGACGACCGAGAAGGTCAGGTCGATGGTGCGATCGAAGCCCGCATAGATGGTCAGCATCGCCACCGACAGCCCCATGCCGCAGGCGATGCCTGTGACCGATCCCGCCATGCGCCCGGGTTGGCGCGTGAGGCGGCGCAGCACCATGCGCGACGGCTGGTCGAGAAAGCGGTTGAGGCTGTGCCCGATCCGGCCCGTGCGGCTGAAATTGGGCGGGGCGGGCGGGCGCATCGCCACAGCCGGCGTCAGGGCGAAAACCCGGCGCAGCACGAAGAGCCCGCCCGCCGAGGCGGACAGGATGCTGACCGTCACGCCGGTCGCGAAGGAGGCCGGATCGAGCTGGAAGACCAGGAAGGGGAACTTGAAATAGGCCGTGTAGACGCCGATCAGCGCGCGCCCCGCCGCGATCCCGCCGAGGCACCCGGCCAACGCGCCACCGGCAGCAATCGCGAGGACAAGCTTGAAGTAATGCGTGCCGACCTCGGCATTGGTATAGCCGAAAGCCTTCATCAGCCCGATTTCCTCGCGTTCGGATTGCACCATGCGGCTGATGACGATGTAGAGCAGGAACGCGGCCACCCCGAGGAAGATGGGCGGCACGCCCACGGCGGCGGCCTCCAGCCCCGCGATCTCCTCGGACACGAAACGGTTGGAGAACTGGTCGGCCAGGCCGTAGGCGCCGGCGCCGCCATAGGGCTCCAGCATCCGGTCCACGGCGTCCAGAACGCCTTCCTCGGAGGCGCCGCGCGCGAGGCCCAGCAGCGCCTCGTTGAAGGCACCCTCCATGTCGTAGACGGCGGCGAGGCCGGTGCGACCCATCCAGATCACACCGAAGCGCGCGTCGTCAGGCACCAGCTCGCCCGGCGCGGTGGTGTAGAGGAACTCGGGGCTCTGGGCGAGCCCCACGATGTCGAAGCCGCGTCGCGCGCCGTTCATGGTCGCGCGCAGGGTGTCGCCGGGGCGCAACCCGTGGGCCGCGGCGAAGCTTTGCAGCAAAAGGATCTCGTCCGGTCGCCCCGAGGCGGGCATCCGCCCGTCGGTCAGGAACACGTCGTTCAGCGCCGGTCGTCCCCGGTCGGGCAACGACACCGCCTGTGCCTGCACCGGCAGCGCCTGGCCCGGCAGGTCGATCAGGGCACGGCCGGTCACGCGCGTCTGCACCGACGACACCCCGGGGATATCCGTCAGACGCCCGGCCAATCTCTCCGGCGCCCGCGCCACCGGCGCGAAGACGTCCGCCAGGCGATAGCGGTCGTAATAGGCATCCCGCGTCTCGGTCAGCGAGGCGACAAGCCCGGTCATCATGACCAGCATCATCACGCCCACGGCGATAACGGCGCCGATCGCCCCGGCCTGTCCCTTCATGCGCCAGAGGTCGCGCAGGAGCTTGTGGTCGAGCGGGCTCAAGGCACTCACCAGGCGATCTCCTCGGGCGGGCGCTTGTCGCGGTTCTTCACGATCTCGCGGATGTCGCCGTCGGCGAAATGGATCACCCGGTCGGCCATCTGCGCCTGGCTGGCCGCGTGCGTGACCATCAGAACGGTCGAGCCGAGCCGCGCGTTCACGTCCGCAAGCACCCGCAGCACTGCACGCCCGGTCTGACTGTCGAGCGCGCCGGTGGGTTCGTCGCAAAAGAGCACGTCCGGCTGCTTGGCGATGGCCCGCGCGATGGCGACGCGCTGCTGCTCGCCCCCCGAGAGCTGGGCCGGGAAATGGTCGGTCCGCTCCTTCAGGCCGACCAGTGCCAGTGCGGCGTCGGGGTCCATCGGGTCGGAAGCGATCTCGGTCACCAACTCGACATTCTCGCGCGCCGTGAGGCTGGGCATGAGGTTGTAGAACTGGAAGACGAATCCGACATGATCGCGACGATAGCGCGTCAACTCGGCGTCGCTCATCTCATCCAATCGCTGGTCGCGGAACATCACCTCGCCTGCGCTGCCGCGGTCCAGCCCGCCGATGATGTTGAGAAGCGTGGACTTGCCGGACCCGGAAGGTCCGAGCAGCACGACGACCTCTCCTGCCGGGATCTCGAGATCGACGCCGCGCAGCGCATGGACCGCCGAGCGGCCCTCGCCATAAACCTTGGTCAGCCCGCGCGTCCTGTAGGCGGGCAGGGCGGAACGGGTTCCGCTCACGTCGCACGCCCGTCGCATCGGCGCAGTTCAAGAAGTCGAACATGCATTACACGCCGCTTTCCCTCTGTCCCTCATGCCATCATGCCGAGTGCGGATGGATCTTGCCACCCTCCGGCCGCTTGCGCCACCTCGCATCGATAGCTGAAAGCTGCTGCGAGAGGCCACCGCCCGTCGCGGCCCGCCGCGCCTTCCGGCGCGTCAAGGGCGTGGAGCAGCGGGTGTCTGGTCCGGGACGAAATCGCGGGCGAAAAAAAGCCCCGCCGCCAGGTGTTTCAGTTCTGGCTCTCGAGGGTGAGTGCCAGCGCCTTCAGATCCGTTGAGGCGTCGGCAACGCTTTCCGCGGGAGGTGAAATCCCGGCTTCGATCATGCGTTTGCCAAGGAGGTAGCTTCGCGGGCTGTTCATGGCATCGACGGCGCAGAGCCTTCCCCGCCGATAATACCAGACGGAATGGCCTTTGCCTTCCTTCTCTGCGCGAACCACAACCCCGAGGCCGCAGGTAGAGCCTGTCTCGCGCCATCTGGCCGGTCAGGTACTTCTTGCTGAGCGGTGGACGCTGATAGGGCGGGTCCGGCTCGTCGCACAACATGGTAATGCGCCCGTCGAAGCCGAGCGTGCGCAACTTGCTGGCCGATGAAAGCGCGGCTTGCCCGCCCCCGACGATCAGAACCCTGTCGATCACGATGCCCCTCCCGGTTCGGCAGGGTGGAGAGATGCCGCACACTCAGGCTGGCGCGGGCTCAGGCGGAAAGGGAGGGATTTGAAATGCCGGCGTGTCGTGCTTTCGTCGATCTCAACCGGGCGGTCCGGGTCGCGGCAGATTCCTTCTTCCAGCAATGCGCGCATCACCATCGCTATGGTGCCGAACTCGGTCTCCTCGG
>DOIS01000014.1 GCA_003511785.1 Paracoccaceae bacterium | reverse complement strand
ATCAAGGCCACCGTGGCGCAAGTGCTCAACAAGACCGAGCCCGCCGCCTGATCCTGCCCTCCCCCTGACTGAAAAGGCAGGTCCATGCTGCAAATCGACCTCTGGAAACGGGTGCTGATCTGGCTCGTCTGCGCGGCCGGCATCTTGTTCGCGCTGCCCAATGCCTTCTATACCCGCGTCGAAACCCATAACGACGCGCTGGCCGAGATCGAGGCGCTGGGCGCCACCGATGCACGGCGCGAGGCGGCGTCGGTCTGGCCCGAATGGATGCCCTCGTCGCTGGTCAATCTCGGACTCGACCTGCGCGGCGGCGTGCATCTGCTGGCCGAGGTGCAGACAGAAGACGTCTACGAGACCCGGATGGACGCGCTCTGGCCCGAGGTGCGCGACGCGCTGCGCGACGAGCGCGCGACCGTGGGCACAATCCGGCGCCAGCCCTCCGAGCCCGACGAGATCAAGGTGCGCATCTCCGAGCCCGCCGGCATGGCCCGCGCGCTCGAGGTGGTCCGCGGCCTGGCCCGGCCGATCCAGACGCTGTCGGGCGTCGGCGCGCAGGATCTCGAGGTCGCGGGCGAGGGCGGGGTGATCACCGTCACGCTCAGCGAGGCCGAGCGCACCGCCACCGACGACCGCACCGTGCGCCAGGCGCTCGAGATCATCCGCCGCCGCATCGACGAGGTGGGCACCCGCGAGCCGACGATCCAGCGCCAGGGCGCCGACCGCATCCTGATCCAGGTGCCGGGCCTGGGCAGCGCCGCCGAGTTGAAGGAGATCATCGGCACCACCGCGCAGCTGACCTTCAACCCGGTGATCAGCCGCGGCGCCGATGCCGACGCGATCCCCGGCCCGGGCGAGACCCTGGCCCCGTCGCTCGACCAGGAGGGGGTCTATTACATGCTGGACTCCGCCCCCGTGGTCACGGGCGAGGAACTGGTGGACGCGCAGCCCTCCTTCGACCAGAACGGCCGGCCGGCCGTGACCTTCCGCTTCAACCCGGCGGGCGCGCGCAAGTTCGGCAATTTCACCGCCGAGAATATCGGCAACCCCTTCGCCATCGTGCTCGACGACAAGGTGATCTCGGCCCCGGTGATCCAGGCGCATATCTCGGGCGGCTCGGGCATCATCACCGGCAATTTCACCGTCGAGGAGTCGACGCAACTGGCCGTGCTGCTGCGCGCGGGCGCGCTGCCGGCGGGGATGGACTTCCTCGAGGAACGCACCATCGGCCCCGAGCTGGGCCAGGACAGCATCGACGCAGGAAAAATCGCCACCATCGTGGCCTTCGCGGGCGTGCTGGTGTTCATGGGCCTCAGCTATGGCCTCTTCGGGCTTTTCGCCAACGTGGCGCTGATCCTCAACATCGCGCTGATCTTCGCGCTGCTCTCGGTGATCGGGGCGACGCTGACCCTGCCGGGCATCGCCGGTATCGTGCTGACCGTGGGCATGGCGGTGGACGCCAACGTGCTGGTCTTCGAGCGCATCCGCGAAGAGCTGAAATCGGCGCGCGGGCCGTCGCGTGCGATCGAGCTGGGCTACGAGAAGGCGCTCTCGGCCATTCTCGACGCCAACATCACCACCTTCATCACCGCCACCATTCTCTTCGCCATGGGTTCGGGCCCGGTGCGCGGGTTCGCCATCACGCTGGGCTTGGGCATTCTCACCTCGGTCTTCACCGCGATCTTCGTGACGCGCCTGATGATCGTGATGTGGTTCGAGCGCCGCCGCCCCAAGACGATCGAGGTTTAGGGCGTGTCCTGCTCAGCCTTCATCCCTGGACGATGCGGCGACCGAGGCAGCGTTTGCAACGCGTTCGCCACCGGTTCACACCGCCGCCCCACCCGCAAACGCGTTCGGTCGTCGCATCGACCCTTCTGTGCAGGAGACGCCTGACATGCGCCTGAAACTGGTCCCCACGCAGACCTCCTTCGACTTCTTCAGCCGCTGGCGGCTGTGGCTGGGCATTTCCGGTATCCTGATGGTGGTCGCGTTCTCGTCCTTCATCCTGCAAGGGCTGAACTACGGCATCGACTTCCGCGGCGGCACCACGATCCGCACCCAGAGCGAGACGCCCATCGACGTGGGCGCCTATCGCGACCGGCTCCAGGCGCTGGAGCTGGGCGATATCTCCATCACCGAGGTGTTCGACCCCGGCTTCGGCCCCGACGAGCATGTGGCGATGATCCGCATCCAGGCGCAGGACGGCGAGGAATCGGTCTCGGCCGAGACCGTGGCGGCGGTCGAGGCCGAGCTGGTCGAGATCGCGCCCAACATCCAGTTCCTGTCGGTCGAATCGGTCGGCCCCAAGGTCTCGGGCGAGCTGATCCAGACCGCGATCATCGCCGTGGCCCTGGCGATCGGGGCGGTGCTGATCTATATCTGGCTGCGTTTCGAGTGGCAGTTCGCCCTGGGTGCCGTGGCCGCGCTGGTGCATGACGTGATCCTGACCATCGGCATCTTCTCCGAGCTCCAGATCAAGTTCGACCTGGCGATCATCGCCGCTCTTCTGACCATCGTGGGGTACTCGCTCAACGACACCGTGGTCGTGTTCGACCGGGTCCGCGAGAACCTGCGCAAATACAAGAAGAAGCCGTTGAAAGAGGTGATGAACATCTCGATCAACGAGACGCTGTCGCGCACGGTGATGACCTCGGTCACCACCCTTCTGGCGCTGATCTCGCTGTTCATCCTGGGCGGCGACGTGATCCGGGGCTTTGTCTTCGCGATGATCTGGGGGGTGATCGTGGGGACCTATTCCTCGGTCTTCGTGGCCTCGGCGATCCTGCTCTACCTGGGCGTCAAGCGCGACTGGTCGAAACCCGACAACACCGCCGGCAACCAGTTCGCCAACGTGGATGCCTGACGCGCTGGCCCAGGCCCTGGCGCTGCCGGGGCTGGGCTGGATCGCGCTGGCCTTCCTCGCCGCGGGCCTGGTGCGCGGCTTCACCGGCTTCGGCACCGCGCTGATCGTAGGTGCCGGTGGCGGGGCAGTTCCTGCCCCCGGGCCAGGTGGTGTTCTTGCTGGCCGTCTCCGGCGTCGTCAGCACGGCCGCGCTCCTGACCGTGCCGCTGGGGGTCTGGGTGCTGGGGCTGGCCGATCCCGTGACCTTGCGCTGGACCGTGGCGGCGGGGGCGCTCTCCACGCTGGCGGCGCTGATGACCGGCTGGCGCTGGCACGGGCGGCTGACCCGGGCGCGCGGCAGGAGCGCGGCGGCGCGGCGGGGATGCTGGGGGGCATGACCGGGCTGTCGGGGCCGGTGGTGATCGTGTTCTACCTGGCCAACGCGCGCAGCGCGGCGGCGGTGCGGGCCAACATCATCCTGTTTCTGGCGTTGCTCGACGCGGTGCTGATCGTCTCCCTCACCCTGGGCGGTCATGGCCGGCTCGAGACCGTGGCGCTTGCCTTGGTCCTGTCGCTGCCCTATCTCGGGGCCACGTTGCTGGGTCAGGCGCTGTTCGACCCGGCGCGCGGGCGGCTCTACCGCGCCGCCGCCTACACGGTGATCTCGCTGGCCGTGCTGTCCGGCCTGCCGATCCTAGACTGAAAGGAGACCGCCCATGCGCCTCAACGAAGTGACCTTCTCGGATGCCCGCCCCGTGGACGGCTATGGCCCGGGCTTCTTCCGCATCGGCGGCGAGGCTTTCGAGGGCGCGGTGATCGCCGGGCCTACCGGCACCCATGGCTGGGGCGGGCTCGAGGGCGAGGCCGCGCTGCTGGCGCTGAAGGGGCAGGTGGACGTGATCTTCGTTGGCACCGGCGCCGAGCCCGCGCATCTGCCTCGGGGTCTGCGCGCGGCGCTCGAGGCCGA
>DOIS01000168.1 GCA_003511785.1 Paracoccaceae bacterium | reverse complement strand
AATTCCGTGGTATCGCAACACGTTACGACAAAACCGACAACAGTTATGTCGCTAACTGGAACCTGGTCGCGGCGCTCATCGCATCAAGATGAATATCCACAGGCCCGAGAAGTGAAAGGGATCAGGACCGCTCGAACCTGCGGGCGATTTCCCGATCGGTCACCGCCCGGTCGAACGCTTCCTGTTCGATCTCGGCGGCGCGGGTGTAGTGCTCGACGACCCGGTCGCCCATCGCCGCGCGCAGCATGGCCGAGCCGCGCAGCCGGTCGGTGGCCTCGCGCAGGCTGCGCGGCACGTCCGCCACCGCCTCCATGCCGTAGATGTCGCCCGAGACCGGCGCGGGCAGTTCGCGCATCTCCTCGATCCCGGTCAGCCCGGCGGCCGGTTGCGCGGCGCAGGCGAGATAGGGGTTCACGTCCGAGCCGGGAATGCGGCATTCGACGCGCACGCCCGCGCTGCCCTCGCCCACCGGGCGATAGCCGGCGGTGCGGTTGTCCACCGACCAGGCGGTCTTGGTGGGGGCGAAGGTGCCGGGACTGAAGCGCTTGTAGCTGTTCACATAGGGCGCCAGGAACACCATCATGTCCGGCGCGTAGGCGATCAGCCCCGCCAGGTAGTGGCGCATCACCTGGCTCATGCCATGCGCGGCGCCCGCGTCGTGAAAGGCGTTGGTCCCCTCGCGAAACAGCGACTGGTGGATATGGGCGGCGCTGCCAACCTTGTCGGCGTGCCATTTCGGCAGGAAGCTGGCGGCCACGCCCCGGCTGTCGGCGATCTCCTTGACCGCGTGCTTGGCGACGGTGTGGTTGTCGGCGCAGGTCAGCGCGTCGGAATAGCGGATGTTGAGCTCGGCCTGCCCGGTCTCGGCCTCGCCCTTGCTGTTCTCGACCGGCACCCCGGCGGCCCGGAGGTGATTGCGGACCGGGCGCATCACATGCTCGTCGCGGGTGGTCTGGAGGATGCTGTAATCGGCGTTGTGCCCGCTGAGCGGCACCAGGTCGCGGAACCCGCCCTTGCGGATCGTGTCATGGCTCTGCTCGAACAGGAAGAACTCCAGCTCGGTCGCCATGACCGGCGCGAGCCCCATCGCCTCGGCCCGCGCGATCTGCGCCTTGAGCACCTCACGGGGGCTGTGCGGCACCGGGGCGTGGTCGTGGTGGTCGAGCACGTCGCAGAGCACCGTCGCCGTCCCCTCGAGCCAGGGCAGGCGGCGCAGGGTGGCGAGGTCGGGCCGCATCACGTAGTCGCCATAGCCCTTCTCCCAACTGGCCGCGGCATAGCCCGAGGGCGTGTCCATCTCGAGATCGGTGGCCAGCAGGTAATTGCGGCAATGGGTCTCGGCCCATGCGGTCTCGACGAAATGCGCGGCGTGAAAGCGTTTGCCCATCAGGCGGCCCTGCATGTCGACGAGGCAGACCAGCACCGTGTCGATGCGGCCTTCGGCGACCTCGGCCTTGAGCGTGTCGAAGGAGATCATGCGTGCCCTCGGGTCGGGGCCAAGAGTTTTGGAAAACTCTTGGCAAATTTCTTCGAAGAAATTTGGCGCGCGGCGCGGCGGGGCGGGGAGGGCATCGGAGGGCGTCACGCGGAACATCTGACGGTGGCGCGCGGTTTCCTGTCAAGCGGTTTCGCGGTGCTGTGCGCCCGCGCGGCTGTCGTCACGTCACCCTGGCCCGTCTTTGTGCAGGGCTTGCCATCGCCACCCCGTCGCCACAGGCTGTTTCCATGAGCATCGAGCCCGTCTATCCCCGATACGCCCGCTCCGAACGGATCGCTGATGCGCTGATGCACGGGCTGGGCCTGGCGGGGGCGCTGGCCGGCAGCATCTGGCTGATTCTGTGGGCGGCCGAGCGCGCGGGCGGCGGGCAGACCCTGGCGCTGACGATCTACGGGGCCACGCTGATCGCCACGTTTCTCGCCTCCTTCGCCTATCACTTCACGCCGTGGGAGCATCGTCGCGCCGCGTTCCGGCGGCTGGATCACGCGGCGATCTATCTCAAGATCGCGGGCACCTACACGCCGCTGGTGGTGCTGGTGGGCAGCCTGACCTCCTATATGGTGCTGGCGGTGATCTGGGCGCTGGCGGCCTTCGGCGCGGCGCGCAAGCTGTGGTTCTGGCGCGACCCCTCACGCAACGGGATCGCGCTCTATCTCACCATGGGCTGGCTGTCGCTGCTGCTGGCGGGCTCGCTCCTGGCCATCCTGCCGGTCTCGGCGCTGGTGCTGATCGCGGTGGGCGGTGGCCTCTACACGCTCGGCGTGGTGTTCTATGTCTGGGAGAGCCTGAAATTCGCCAACGCGATCTGGCACGGGTTCGTGCTGGCCGCGTCGGTCTGTTTCTTCGCGGCGATCGCGCTGGGGGTGCAAGCCGGGGTGGCGTGACGCGCGCGGCTGCGAGGCGCAGGCCGGCTTGCGGAGGACGCCTTGCCGGGCCTAGGCTGCGCGCGACCCAGCAAGCGGAGCCCAGCCGCAAGCGGAGCCCAGCCCATGACCCCCGACCTGATCGTGTTGAACGGACGTCTCGTCACCTTCGACCCCGACCACCCGCGCGCCTCGGCGCTGGCCATCGGCGGCGGGCGTATCCTCGCGGTGGGCGATGAGACCGAGATCCGGGATCTTGCGGGGCCGGGCACGAAGGTGATCGACGCGGGCGGCGGCACGGTGCTGCCGGGCGTGATCGACAGCCATGTGCACCTGTTCGGCGGCGCGGCCGAGCTGGCCTATTGCGACCTGCACGGGGTGGCGGATGCCGGCACGCTGACCGCGCGCCTCCGCGCCTATGCGCAAGACCGTCCGGAGGACCGTCTGGTGATGGGCGTGGCGGCCAGCTACGAGCCACTGGGCGCCGGGCGCCCGGTCACGCACGCGGCACTGGATGCGGTGCTGCCGGATCGGCCGCTGGCGCTGATGACCGCCGATCATCACACGGTCTTCGCCAACACCCCCGCGCTGGAGGCGGCGGACATCCTGCATGGCCGCGACGACCTGCCGCCCGGCAACGAGATCGTGATGGGCACGGACGGGCGCGCCACCGGGGTGCTCAAGGAGCCCGACGCCTATGGCCCGGTGCTGCGGCTGACGCGCTCGGGCGGGCGCGAGCTTCTGGGCCTGACCACCGGCGCCGACCCCGAGCCGCCCGCCACCGAAGCCGAGCGTGCCGCCGACAAGGAGGTGATCGCCCGGGGCCTTGCGCATTGCGCGCGCAACGGGCTGACCACGCTGCACAACATGGACGGCAATTTCTACCAGCTCGAGCTCTTGTCCGAGCTGGAGGCCGAGGGACGCCTGCCGTGCCGCGTGCAGGTGCCCTTCCATCTCAAGAATTTCGATCCGCTGGAGCGGCTGGAGGAGGCCGGTGAAATGGCGCGCCGGTTCACGGGTGACAAGGTCTGGTCGGGGCGGCTCAAGATGTTCATGGACGGGGTGCTTGACAGCTATACCGCGCTGATGATCGACGATTACCCCGACCAGCCCGGCCATAACGGCGAGGCGCTTTTCGCGCCCGAGCAGTTCAACGAGATCTGCGTCCGCGCCGACGCCATGGGCTTGCAGATCGCGGTGCATTCCATCGGCGACCTGGCGGTGCGGCGCACGCTGGACGGCTATGCCGCTGCCCGCGCCGCCAACGGGGCGCGCGACAGCCGCCACCGGGTCGAGCATATCGAGGTGATCCATCCCGACGACATTCCCCGGATGCGCGAACTGGGCGCGGTCGCCTCGATGCAGCCGCTGCATTCGCCGCTGGGCGGGTTCTTCGCGGATGGGGCAGGGTATTTCGGCCCGGTGCTGCACCCGCATCACCGGGGGCGGACCTTCCCCTGGCGGCAGTTGCACGAGGCGGGCGTGCCGCTGGTCTTTTCTACCGACTGGCCGGTGGTGCCGGTCGACGTGATGCCGGGGATCAAGGCGGCGGTGGCGCCGTGGGTGCCGGACGAGAACTGGCGCGACGAGAGCCTGCCGCTGATCGAGGAGCAGCGCGCCTATACCGCGCGCAACGCGTGGGTCGAGTTCAACGAGGATCGCAAGGGGCGGCTGGCGCCGGGGTTCATGGCCGATGTGACCGTGCTGAGCGCCGATCTGGAGGCGGTGGCGCCGGAAGACTTGGCCGAGGTCGCGATCGCGGTCACGATCTGCGACGGGCAGGTGACGCACCGGGCATGAGCGCGGGCGCGGCGCGCGCGGCTGCCGCCAGCGTGGCGCGTCAGGTGGGCCGTCGAGTGGTGGGTTGCAAACCCACCCTACGCCGGTAGTGGCCCGGAGACAACATTAAGAACGCCGCGCAGGGTGTTGGAGGGTAACGGAAACCTTCAGGTTTCGCGGCCGGATTCGGTCCGCCCCGGAACCGCCCCCGTCGGAGGCGGGAGTCCCGAAGAGACTCAATACCCGCGCCAGATCCAACCACCGCCCAGCACGCGGCTGCCGCCGGTCTCGTAGAACACGCAGGCCTGGCCGGGCGACACGCCTTCCTCGGGTGTCAGCAGCTCGACCTCGGCCTCGGTCTCCGAGAGCGGCCGCAGGATCGCCTCGCGCGGGGGGCGGGTCGAGCGGACCTTGACCGAGATGGGCCATTCGTCGCGAGAAGTCAGCCCCGCGTCGCCCAGCCAGTTGACCTCGCGGATTGGCACGGTGCGGGTGGCCAGCATTTCCTTGGGGCCCACGATGACGCGCTTGCCCTCGACATCGAGGCGCACGACGTAGAGCGGCTCGCTAAGCCCGCCGATGCCGAGCCCCCGGCGCTGGCCGATGGTGTAGTGGATGACCCCCTCGTGCCGGCCCAGCACGCGCCCGTCGGCATGGACGATCTCGCCGGGATCGGCCGCGCCGGGGCGCAGCTTCTCGATCACGCTGGCGTAATCGCCATTCGGCACGAAGCAGATGTCCTGGCTGTCGGGCTTGTCGGCCACGCTCAGCCCGTATTGCGCGGCCAGCGCGCGCGTCGCATCCTTGGAGGGCAGGTGGCCCAGCGGAAAGCGCAGGAAATCGAGCTGTTCGGGCGTGGTGGAGAACAGGAAATAGCTCTGGTCGCGGGTGGCGTCGGCGGCGGCGTGCAGTTCGGCCCCCTCGCGGCCCATCTTGCGCTGGATGTAGTGGCCCGTCGCCATGCAATCGGCGTCGAGATCCTTCGCCGTCTCCAGCAGGTCCTTGAACTTCACCCGCTCGTTGCAGCGGATGCAGGGTACCGGGGTGGCGCCCGCGAGATAGCTGTCGGCGAACTCGTCGATCACCGCGTCGCGGAAGATGTTCTCGTAGTCCAGCACGTAATGGGGAAAGCCGCGTTCCTCGGCCACGCGGCGCGCGTCATGGATGTCGATGCCCGCGCAGCAGGCGCCCTTCTTGGCCAGCGCGGCGCCGTGGTCGTAGAGTTGCAGCGTCACGCCGACCACGTCGTAACCCTCCTCGGCCAGCATCGCGGCCACCACCGAACTGTCGACGCCACCCGACATGGCGACCACGACGCGCGTTTCGGCCGGCGGCTTGGCGAAGCCGAGCGAATTCAAGTCCTGGATCTGGTCGAGGGCCATGGCGCGCGTCTCCGGCGATCAGGGGAAGGCGCGTCAGAATATAGGAAAATCCGAGCGACTCACAAGGGCGGGTTTCACCGGCTGTTAAGACGCGCCCGCCAGTCTTTCCGGGCATGGACGAGGATGAGCGCATGTATCTTAAGAAAATCGACGGCCCCCGCGCGGTGACGCTGCCCGATGGGCGGGTGATGACCCGCGCCGATCTGCCGCCGCCCGAGACCACGCGCTGGGTCGCGTCGCGCAAGGCGGCGGTGGTGCGCGGGGTGCTCTACGGCCTCGTGTCGCGCACCGAGGCGCAGCGCATCTACGCCATCAGCGACGAGGAATTCGAGGGCTGGGTCAACGCGGTGGCCGATCACGGTGAAGAGGCGCTGAAGGCCACGGCGCTGAAAAGGTATAGACAACCCTAGGTAGAAACTGCATGATTTACCCAACGGTAACGTGCGGTTAACCTTTCTCTCGCAGGGTTAACGGCACCGAGGGAACAAAGCTGGAGACAAAGTCATGCGCGTGCTGCTGGTCGAGGATGATCCGACAACGTCGAAGAGCATCGAGTTGATGCTGACCCATGCCAACCTCAACGTCTATGCCACCGATCTGGGGGAAGAGGGAATCGACCTTGCGAAGCTTTATGATTACGATCTGATCCTGCTCGACCTGAACCTGCCGGACATGAACGGGCACGAGGTGCTGCGTCAGTTGCGCCTGGCGCGGGTCGAGACGCCGATCCTGATCCTGTCGGGCGAGGACGATACCGACAACAAGATCAAGGGGTTCGGCTTTGGCGCCGACGATTACCTGACCAAGCCGTTTCATCGCGAGGAACTGGTGGCGCGGATTCACGCGATCATCCGCCGGTCCAAGGGGCATTCGCAATCGGTGATCCGCACCGGCAAGGTGTCGGTCAATCTCGATGCCAAGACGGTCGAGGTGGAGGGGCAGACGGTTCACCTGACCGGCAAGGAATACCAGATGCTGGAACTCCTGAGCCTGCGCAAGGGCACGACCCTGACCAAGGAGATGTTCCTGAACCATCTCTATGGCGGCATGGACGAGCCGGAGTTGAAGATCATCGACGTGTTCATCTGCAAGCTGCGCAAGAAACTGTCCACGGCCACGGGCGGCGAGAACTACATCGAGACGGTCTGGGGCCGCGGCTATGTGCTGCGCGACCCGGAAGGCGAGGCGATGCCCGGCGCGCGGCTGGCGATCGGGGCGTGAGCACTCCGGGCCCGGGCACGGCCAGGGTCGGGACGGTCGCGCGCGCTCTTTTCAGCCCCTGACCCCTTGCCGATGGAAGCCCCGGCGCGTCGCGGGACCGCGCGGGCAGGGTCCGACCGCCCCCTCGGTGCCCCGCCGCAGCACCCTTTGCACGTCGGAGGGGCAGAGTTTCATTGCCCGGCGCGCGACTTGTCGGGTTGGAATTTCAGCCCACCGCGCCGCCGGTGTTTATTAACCGCCCCGCCGCAGCGCCCGCCGCGCGTCGGAAGGGCAGAGTTTCGTCGTGTAGGACGCGACCTTCCAGGTGGGGTGTCCAACCCACCGCGCGGCCGGTTTCCGGCCACTCGCCATGCGTCTGACCGGGCGCAGGCAGGCATGGGACGGACGAAACGCCATCCGGCGCCGCTCGCGAGGGCCGCCCCGGCTGGCCGCCCGGGGCGTCCCGTCATCCCTCGCGATCGCGCGCGAGGGGGTGATGCTCCAGCACCAGCTCCTTCAGCCGCGCGTCGAGCACATGGGTGTAGATCTCGGTCGTGGCCAGGTCCGCGTGGCCAAGCAGCGCCTGGATCGTGCGCAGGTCCGCGCCATTGGCCAGCAGGTGCGTTGCGAAGGCATGGCGCAGCGTGTGCGGCGTGACCTTGGCCGGGGCGATCCCGGCGGCGAGCGCCAGTTCCTTGATGAGCAGGTAGAACCGGTGCCGGGTCAGATGCCCTGCCTTGCCGCGCGAGGGAAACAGGAAGCGCGAAGCCGGCACGCCCTTGGTCCGCGCGGCCGCCTCGGCGGTCTCGCGCGCCTCGAGCCATGCGCCCAGCGCCGCGCGGGCCGGCGCGGAGAGCGGCACCATCCGTTCGCGCCCGCCCTTGCCCCGGATCAGCAGCATACGCGGATCGCCGCGCGCCGCGGCGACCGGCAAGGAGACCAGCTCGCTCACCCGCATCCCGGTGGCATAGAGCAGCTCCATCAGGCAGGTGTTGCGCAGCCGGTCGGCGGCGCTGCGCCCGGTCTCGCGCGCCGCTCCCAGAAGCCGGTCGACCTCGCCCACCTCCAGCGTGGCGGGCAGCCGCTTGGCCCGACCCGGCCCCTTGATGCGGATCGCCGGGTTGTCGGCGCGCCAGCCCTCGTCGAAGGCGAAGCGATAGATCTGCCGGATCGCCGAGAGCCGCCGGGCCCGGGTGGCCTGGGCCAGGCCCTGCGCGTCGCAATGCACGAGATAGTCCTCGACATCCTCTTTTTGCAGCGTTGCAAAGCCCAGGTCGCGCCCGGCCGCCCAGGCCGCGACATCCTTGAGGTCGCGCCCATAGGCCAGCAGCGTGTTGGTCGCAGCCCCCAGTTCCGCCGCCTGCGCCTCGAGAAAGGCGGAAATCCAGTCATGGTCCAGCCGCGGCCCGCCCATCACGGCCCCCGCTCCAGCAGCATCAGTTGCAGCGCGGCGCGCCGCGCGCTGTCCTCCAGCCCCACCGCCCGCAAGGTGGCCAGCGCCCGGGTCAGGTCGTCGAGATTGCCGCGCGCGCCCCTGTCGAACAGGCGCATTGCTTCGAGGATGACCTCGCCCAGCCGGCCCTGGTCCAACGCCTCGCGCAGCCGCGCGGGCGGGGTCGCGTCCGAGGCGAAACCGTCGGCGATCGCCCGGGCCTGAGCGTCGGGCGGGGGCAGCAGGCCGGGAATGCCGCGCGCCAGGGCGGCGAGAAAGGTGGTGCGCGGGTCGTCGTCGGGCGCGTCCCGCGCTGCCGCCTCATATTGCGGCGACAGCAGGCGGATGCGGAAGGCCAGCGCCCGCGCCGTTGGGTCTTGCAAAGCGACACCGGCCAGCGCCTCGCCGAACAGCGCGGCGAAAGGCACCTCAAGCCGTTCCGACTGCATCGCGCGCCAGACCGGGGGCAGGGTCTTCTCCACCGCCTCGACGCTGCCCGATTGCAGCGCGGTCTCGAACCGTTGCAGCGCCGCGACCCGGTCCCAGACCCCGCCCGAGGCCGCCGGCGCGCGCTGGGTATAGAGCCCCAGCAGCATGTTCGGCGTCAGCGCGCCCGAGCGCACCAGCCGTTCGGCGGCCTCGATCTGAGCCTTCCATCCGGCCACGTCGCGCAGGTCGGCGGTGGCGAAGGCACGCGGCAGCGGCGCGGTGGGCAGGCGTTCGCCGATCGCCTCGAACAGACGGAAACTCAGCGGATCGGGGTGGTCGGGCCGGGGCAGGGGCGGCAGCCCCTCGAACATCTCGGGGCTGAGGAAACGGTCCAGCAGGCGCAGTTCGTCGGGTGGCAGAAGCTCCAGCGCATGGGCCACCTCCAGCGTCAGCGCAGCGGTGGACCAGTCGCCCCGGCGCACCTGGCAGAAGATCCGCGCGGCCTGGCCGGGCGAGAGGTGCGGGGCTTGGGCCAGCACCGCGCAGCCCTGGTCCTCGTCCCCGGTCAGAAGCAGCGCGTCGAACCAGCGCGCGAACAGTGCCGGGTCCGTCTCGGGCCCCGCCAGCCCGGCCAGCGATTGCGCCGGGTCCACCGCGCCCAGCTCCATCAGCCGGTCGAGCCGCGCGCTCAGAAGCGCCGCCTCGGCCCCCGGCGCATCGGGTGCGCGCGCCTCGGTCAGGAGCAACGAATAGAGCAGCGCCTGCATCGCCGGGTTGCCAATCACCGGGGCAGCGTCGATCAGCCGGGTGAGATCGTCCACCCGGCTTTTCTCCCACAACTCGGGCGGCAGGCCGGTGACCGAGCCGGGGACAAGCCCCACGGAGCGGGCAAGGTCGTCGAGAGGGCTGACCGTGATCTCGGGGCCGGCGGCGGTCTCGGCCACCGGCGGCTCGAGCAGGACCGGCCCGGCGCCCCCGCCCGACTGCTGGCTCAGCCAGTCGATGACCGACAGCGGCTCCTGCGCGCCGAGCGGCGCGGCCGCGAGCGCGAAGCCGAGGGCAAGGGCGCGCGTCCTAGTCCGCATCGAGCGTCACGGGGGCGCGGATTTCGCGTTGGGGCGGCGAGAAATCGGCGCCGAAATACGGCCCCGCATAGGCATAGATCACCAGCGCGATGCCCGCCAGAATCACCAGATAGACCAGGAATTTGATCACGCGCCCCATGAATGCCCTCTTTGCCGTTCTGCCTGCCCGCAGCTTTGGTTTTGCCCAAGTTATATATGGCCTTTTCGTCAAGATCACGTCATTCAGTGCGAGATGAGTGAAAATCGGCAAATCGGCACCGCCCGCCCGCCGGGGCGGTTGAAGAAGACCGTTGTCATGGTGGGGATGATGGGGGCGGGCAAGACCGCCGTGGGCCGGGCGCTGGCCGCGCGGCTGGCGGTGCCCTTTCTCGACAGCGACGCCGAGATCGAGGCGGCGGCCAACCTGACCATCCCCGAGATCTTCGCCCGCGACGGCGAGGCGTTCTTTCGCGCCAAGGAGGCGCAGGTGATCGGGCGGCTGCTGGATGCCGGGCGGGGGGTGCTCTCGACCGGGGGCGGCGCCTACCTGGCGCCGGCGAACCGGGCGATGATTTCCGAGCGCGGCGTGGCGGTCTGGCTCAAGGCCGATCTCGAGGTGCTGTGGACCCGGGTCAGGCATCGCACGCACAGGCCGCTGTTGCGCACGGGCGACCCCAAAGCGACGCTGCGCGCGCTCTACGAGGCGCGGGTGCCGGCCTATGCCCAGGCCGACCTGACGGTCGAGACCGATGCCCAGGTCTCGGTCGAGGGGATGGTGGACCGGGTGCTGGCCGCTCTGGCCACCCGGCCGGACGTGTACGAGGAGGCATGATGCGCGAGACGGTGCATGTGGAGTTGGGCGCGCGCGCCTATGATGTCGAGATCGGGCCGGGGCTGATCGACCGGGCGGGCGCGCTAGTGGCGCCGCTGCTGGCGCGGCCGCGGGTCGCGGTGTTGGCCGACGAGACGGTGGCCGCGCTGCACCTGGAGCGGCTGCGGGCCGGGCTTTCCGAGGCGGGGATCGAGATGGAGGCGCTGGCCCTGCCGCCGGGCGAGGCGACCAAGGGCTGGCCGCAATTCACCCGCGCGGTGGAGTGGCTGCTGGAGACCCGGGTGGAGCGCCGCGACATGGTGGTGGCCTTCGGCGGCGGCGTGATCGGCGACCTGGCCGGGTTCGCCGCGGCGGTGCTGCGCCGGGGCGTGCGCTTCGTGCAGATCCCCACCACGCTGCTTGCGCAGGTGGACAGCTCGGTGGGCGGCAAGACCGGAATCAACGCGCCGCAGGGCAAGAACCTGGTGGGCGCCTTTCACCAACCGTCGCTGGTGCTGGCCGATAACGGGGTGCTGGGCACGCTGGCGCCGCGCGATTTCCTCGCCGGCTATGGCGAGGTGGTGAAATACGGGCTGCTGGGCGATGCTGATTTCTTCGCCTGGCTGGAGCGGAATGGCCCCGCGCTGGCCGAGGGCGACGGTGGCGCGCGGGTCGAGGCGGTGGCGCGGTCGGTGCGGATGAAGGCCGGGATCGTGGCCCGTGACGAGACCGAGCAGGGCGAGCGCGCGCTTTTGAACCTGGGCCATACCTTCGGCCATGCGCTGGAGGCGGCCACGGGCTATTCCGACCGCCTGCTGCATGGCGAGGGGGTGGCCGTGGGCTGCGCGCTGGCCTTCGAGCTGTCCTCGCGACTGGGCCTGTGCAGCCAGGAGGACCCCAGCCGGGTGCGCGCGCATCTGAGGGCGATGGGCATGAAGACGGACCTGTCCGACATTCCGGGCGACCTGCCGGATGCCGACGGGTTGATGCGGTTGATGGCGCAGGACAAGAAAGTCGTGGACGGGCGGTTGCGCTTTATCCTGGCGCGCGGCATCGGGCGGGCCTTCGTCACCGACGCGGTGCCGCGCGACGCGGTGCTGTCGGTTCTGGCAGACGGGCTGCGCGGACGCTGAGCCGGGGCTAGCGCCCCCTGACCACCATCAACTCGCCCACGTTCTCGCGCGTGATGTAGCCCAGCATGTGCCCCTCGCGGTCGCAGACCGCGATGGCGGGCGCGCCCTTGTGCAAGAGGTCGAGCACGCTTTCCAGACCCCCGCCCAAGGCCACGCGCGGGATGTCGGGCTCCATGATCTGTGCCACGGGCCGGGCGCGCGGCGCCTCGCCCGCCAGCGCGGCGAAGAGCGCGTCGCGGGTGACGAACCCGTCGAGTGTTCCGTCCTGTCCGATCACGGGAAACTCGTGCTGGGTGGTGCGGATCAACGTCTTCGCGGCGGTGGCGATGCTGTCCTCGGGGGTGAGCGCCTCATAGGCGGTGATCATCGCGTCGCGCGCCAGCAGGCTGCGCGCGACGGCGCGCATCGCCACGTCCTGGCTCTCGGCATTGGCCGCGACGAAGACGAAGACCGCGATCAGGATCAAAAGCGGGTTGCCCCCGGTGAGCCCCGCGAACCCGAAGAGCAGCGCGACCACCTGGCCCGCGCCCGCCGCCACGCGGGTGGCGCGCACCCGGTCCATGAAGATCGACAGCGCGGCGCGCAGAACCCGCCCGCCATCCATCGGAAAGGCTGGTAGCATGTTGAACACGGCCAGAATGATGTTGATCACCATGACCCGCTCCAGAAACGGCCCTTTGGTAAGGTTAAGCTGTTCGGCTGGCACCAGAGTGTCGCTGGCGCTGAGCCATAGCCAAAGGGCAACCGCAATCACCACATTGACGGCCGGACCCGCCAGCGCCACGGCGATTTCCTGTTTCGGATCCTCGGGCATACGCTCCAGCATGGCGACACCGCCGATCGGCAACAGGGTGATGTGTTTGGTGCGTATCCCATAGCGGCGCGCCATCATCGCATGGCCGAATTCATGCGCAACCACGCAAGCAAACAGCACCAAAATAAAGCCAACACCATTGATTACAGCCGCCCACGTGCCTTCGATTTGCCAGTAACTCAGACCGATCCACAAGATCAGAATGAAAAAGGTGGCATGGACAAAGAAATCGATGTCGGCGATGCGGGCGATTTTCCAGGACCATTTCATGGCTTCGTTCTCCCTGGAATTCTGATCTAACGCACGTGCCCTTTGTTGTCAGGTGATTGGGTGCGAGGCTGTGTTAAGGCCGCTACGGGGCCAGTTCCTTTTGATCCTCCGGCTCGATCACTTTGAGGCGCGGCGGACAGTGCTGCCCGGTAAGAAGATCAACGGCCTGATCTGCGGCATCCTGAAACGGCAACAGAACCAGATCTGCACCGGCATCGTGCAACCGCTGCCCGTCATCTTCCTTGTGCGATATGATGGCGATCCTGCCCTGATAACCGTTGTCGCGCAACGCGTGGATCAGCGCATGGGGCGAGTTGTCATGCACCACCCCGGTGCCATGTTCGGGAACGGTCGAGACCACCCAACCGACACCCTCCAGAGGCAGGTGCGCAATGAATTCCTGATCGGTCGCATCGCCATAAAGCACGTCGATCCCTTCGGCACGCCATCGCTGTATGACCACCGGGTTGAAATCCACCGCCAGCAGATTGATCCCCCGAACCTTGAGCCGTTGTGCGATGGCCCCGCCATAGCGCCCCAGCCCGAATATCAGGATGTCGTGCCGCGCGCGCCCCGTGCCTCCGCCAGTTTGCGATTGCGCCATGGCTTCGCGCGGGGTGCCTTGGCGTTCGAACGGGCCAAGAAACCTGCCAACCAAGGCATAAAGCTGATGCGAATAGGTGATCATGTAGGTCGACAGAGCAATTGTGATCAAGCCCACCAACGTCACCAGCCCAAGCGCTTGCGAACTCACATGCCCCAGCGTGACGCCCATGGCCATGAAGATCAGCGAGAATTCCGATATCTGCGCCACTGTCAACCCGGCGAGAAAACCAGTTCGCTTGCGATAGCCCATGGCCCCCATGATCGCCAGCACGATCAGTGGATTGCCGATCAGCACGAACAGCGAAAACAGCAGCGCGGCCCCCACCTGATCGCCGATCAGCGACAGGTCAAGTTGTGATCCAAGGGCGATGAAGAAAAACAGCAGCAGAAAGTCGCGCAACGGTGCCAGTCTTGCCGCCATGGCCTCGCGCAATTGCGTCGAGGCCAGCGAGACGCCGGAGAGCAATCCGCCCAACTCCTTGCCAAAGCCCAGAAAATCACCAGTGGCGGCAAACAGCGCGGCCCAGCCGATGGCAAAACTGACCAGCAGTTCCGGCGCGCGGGCGATGACATTGACCAGCGGCTCGGCGACATAACGGGTGAACAGGCCGACAAACACCAGCATGGCGATGGCACAGCCAAACACCCATGCCACATCCGCAAAACCGGCGTCGCCCTGCGCCCCGGCGCCAAGGGCGGCAAGGATGATCATCGACAGCACCACGACGATGTCCTGAACAATCAGGAAACCCAGCGCGATACGGCCATGCAGGCTGTCGATCTCGCGCTTGTCCGACAGCAGCTTGACGATGATGATGGTGCTGGAAAATGTCAGGGCCACGGCGATGTAGGCGCTGGTGACAATGTCATATCCCAGCGCCATGCCAATGCCGAAACCGATGGTCGAAGTGAATGCCACCTGCCCAAGCCCGGTAATCAGCGCCACCGGGCCGACCGAGCGGATCAGCTTCAGGTCCAGCTTGAGACCGACCAGAAACAGCAGCACGGCAATGCCCAGCTTGGCCAGCAGGTTGATATGTTCCTCGGCCTGCACCAGGCCAAGTGCGGACGGGCCGGCAATGATGCCCACGGCGATGAAACTGACAATCAGTGGCTGACGCAGCACGATGCCGATAATGCCCGCGACCGAGGCCAGCACCAGCAGTGCGGCTATTTCGTAAAACACGGAATCAGACAGTATTTCCAGCATCAACTTGTCTCCCGACGGTTGCGTATCAACTTTTCCACGCCGACAACCAGATAAATCACCAGCCCGACCGCCAGGATTTGCAGCCAGTCGGTCAAGCCGATCGGGGCGGTATGAAACAGCCGGTTCATCAGCGGCACATAGGTGAAGGCCAGTTGCGCGGCCATCATGGCCGCGATCCCACCCCATATCCACACATTGCTGAACAGCCCCAGACGGAACATGGAAAAGCGCAGCGAACGGCAGTTGAGCAGGTAGAAGGACTGGCCAACCGCAAACACGTTGACGGCGATGGTGCGGGCCTTGTCCACGTCAGCGCCCTGATACAAGGCCCATTCAAACAGCCCGAAACTGCCCGCCAGCAACAATAGCCCGACCAGAACCACGCGAAAGATCATTGCGCCGCTGAGGATCGCCAGGTCCGGCGCGCGCGGGGCGCGCTGCATGATGCCCGGTTCGCGCGGCTCAAACGCCAGGGTGACACCCAGCAGCACGGCGGTGGTCATGTTGATCCACAGCGCCTGCACCGGCAACACCGGCAGGGGCTGCGCGGCAATCACCGCGGCAATGATCACCAGCCCCTGACCGGCATTGGTCGGCAACGCCCAGGTGAGGAACTTGGTCAGATTGTCAAACACCGCCCGGCCTTCTTCCACCGCTGCGGCAATGGTCGAAAAATTGTCATCCGTCAGCACCATGTCGGCGGCTTCCTTGGACACCTCGGTGCCAGTTCGCCCCATGGCCACGCCGATATTGGCCCGCCGCAGGGCCGGCGCGTCGTTGACCCCGTCGCCGGTCATCGCCACGATTTCACCCTGCGCCTGCAAGGCCTCGACCAGGCGCAGTTTCTGTTCCGGCGAAACCCGCGCGAAAACCGATGTGCCATGGGCTGCGCGGGTCAGGTCTTCATCGCTCATCGCTTCCAGCTCCCGGCCGCTCAGAACTGCGGGGGTTTCCCCGTGAGCCATGCTATCGTCCAGCCCGATCCGGGCGGCGATGGCCGCCGCTGTGATGGTATGGTCGCCGGTGATCATCTTGACGCGGATACCGGCAGAGCGGCAGGCCGCGACCGCCTTGATGGCTTCTTGCCTTGGCGGGTCGATCATGCCCTGCAAGCCAAGGAACACCAGCCCCTTGGCGACATCCTTGTGATCAATGTCCCTGGCATCGCGCGGGGCATCCATCCGCGCAAACCCCAGCACCCTCTGCCCCTGACCGGCCAGAACCGCGACCTGCGCCAGCACGGCGTCGTGATCCAGCGGCTGGCTTGTCCCATCAGGCCCAAGGATCAGGGCGCTGCGCTCCAGCATGCTCTCGACCGACCCTTTGAGGTAAATGACCGGGTTTTCGCCACCATGCAGGGTCGCCATATACTGATGCTGGGATTCAAACGGAATGGCATCAAGGCGCGGGTATCTGCCCTGCTCGTGGCGACGATCCAGCCCCGATTTCTCTGCCACGACCAGCATCGCGCCTTCGGTGGGGTCGCCTTCGATCACCCAGCCGTCTTCGCCCTGTTTCAGGACGGAATCGTTGCACAGCAACCCGGCGCGCAGCAGTTCGCCCAGCGCCGCATTGTCATGCACGTCCACTGGTTCACCGGCTCTGCTGATCTCACCCGTCGGGGTGTATCCAATTCCGCTTGCGGTGAAGTCTTCACCGCCGGCCCAAAGCGCCTGAACGGTCATCTCGTTGCGGGTCAGGGTGCCGGTCTTGTCGGAACAGATTACCGTGGTGCTGCCCAGGGTCTCGACGGCGGGCAGGCGGCGGATGATGGCGTTACGCCTGGCCATGCGGGCCACACCGATGGCCAGCGTTATAGTCAGAACCGCCGGCAAGCCTTCGGGGATCATCGCCACGGACAGGGCCACCGCCGCCAGGAACAGGTCAACCCAGGCGTCGCCGTGCCACAGGCCCACAAGGAAGGTGACAATCGCCAGCCCCAGGATTGCATACAGCAACAGATGCGAGAAATGCGCGATCTTGCGGGTCAGGGGCGTCTCCAGCACGGTGGTGCCGGCGATCAGGCCGGATATGCGGCCGATCTCGGTTTTATCGCCGGTCGCCGTCACCACGCCGACCCCGGTGCCATAGGTCACCAGCGTCGAGGAATAGGCCATGTTGGTGCGATCACCCAGCACCGTGTCAGGCGCAAGTTCGCCCAAGCGTTTTTCGACCGCCAGCGATTCACCGGTCAGCGCGCTTTCGTCGATTCGCAAGTTGCGCAGTTTCAGCAGACGCAGGTCGGCGGGCACCTTGTCGCCCGATGCCAGCATGACGATATCCCCCGGCACCAGTTCGGTGGCGTCAATGCGATGTATTTCACCTGATCGCAGAACGCTTGCTTCGGTTTTCAGGGCCCGGGCAAGTGCTTCGAGCGCCGACAAGGCCTTGCTTTCCTGTGCGAATCCGATGACCGAGTTGAGCAGAACCACGCCAAAGATGACCCCGGCGTCCACGTAAGCCCCAAGCGCCAGCTTGATGATCACCGCCGCCAGAAGAATATAGACAAGTGCTTGGTGAAACTGCTCCAGAAACCGTAGCAACGGCCCCTTGCCCTTGCGTCGGCTCAACGCGTTTAAGCCATATTCCTGTAAACGGGCTTCGACGTCTGACCGGGTCAGCCCGGATTGCAAATCCGAACCGAGCAGATCCAAGGTTTCTTCGCTCGTCAGGTGATGCCATCGCTGCCCTTGCCCGGTTTTCACTTGCCGCCCGCCTCCGATTTTTGCGTACATTCCACCTCACTGTCATTACCGGATAACCCTTTGGGTTTCTTGCGACGTTTCACATATCTCTCTTGGGCATCCGTCCCCAATTCAATATCAAAACGCGGCGATATGATCACCAGCCAATAACCGATGGAAACAGCAAAAACCACGGCGGCAATGCCCCAGAGATACTCCGGGCTGGTCTTTTCAAGGTCGAGAATGATCACCTTGCGGGCAATGGCCATCAGCGCAGTGGCCATGACGATTTTTACGTGAATGGAATCCTCGCGCAAGTAGACAGTTATGTTGATGAAAATCTCGATGGCAATCAATACCGCCATGAAGGCCCCGAAGGTTGCCAGCATGTCGTTGATGGTCAGAATATAGTTGGGAGGG